>NZ_CP030050.1:9715000-9865973 GCF_015291705.1 Bradyrhizobium arachidis | reverse complement strand
CGTCAAAAAACTTCTCTTGAGAGATTTAGTTGCGTGGGTGAGCGCCATGCAGAGTTCCTGCCATCAGGGTTTCTGACAGGGCGCGACCTCAGAGCGAGTCCAGCGTCGGACATGGCTCGACCGTTCGGCGTGAACGCCGCGTCAGGTCAGCGATGTCAGAGATGGAGGGTTCGCGAGGTCAGCGCGTACTCGGCGCCCCATCGCAGGCGGGAGGCTGGAGGTCGGACTGATCTAAACCGGCATCGTTGGAATAGGAAACGTGCTTCAATACCGCGTTGCGTCCGTTAGACATGATACCTCCCCGTCCTGCCGTGATTGCTCACGGCAAGGTCCTACGTGTCCAATAGACAACCGCGGAATAGTCGTGTCGCGGATGCCTGCCCGTGTACTAGTCGTCCGCTCGACTTCGCCTCATGCGGGTCGGGGTAGCTTTACGACGTCTCTCATTTGCGCTTGGCGCGAGCAGGATGAAATCCTGCTTGGAGACATTCAGACAAAGAGCTACCGTTCCCACAGTGCTGTGGGTTTGAACCGACTATCGCTTGTTGATGCGTTGCCAACGTGCCCACCGCCGCCGATTTGCACGCTCGCCCCGTTTCCGATACCGCGCTGGTCTCAAGATCGTGGGCGCCGCTGACGACTTAAGGAATACACTAAGCGGAAAGACTCGCAACGGAATTGATTCACACTTGAGGCATCAAAAATCTTGACCAGCGTTAACGCGGCGCACGAGTTGTTCACAGGTCTGAGACCAAGAGTTTGAATCCGCGTAGAGAATCGAAGACGAGACGCGTTGTGTGACAATTCGCGAACAGCGGCCAAAAAAAATTCAAAAAACCTTCACGCGCCGACTTCGCCCGGTCGTTTTCCAAATGCTTGCTGTCACTATGTTGATAAGTTGTTCGCGAAACATCGTTTTTTGAGTCTCATTTCACAGGGTAACTCCACCGGGAGATCCGCTCCTGTGAATCTACGGTGTGCAGAACTCGCGCGCGTGCGAATTCAACTTAAGCCCGTCCCGCAGGGGTTTTTCGCAGCGCAGTGAAAGTTTCCGCTGTTGCAAAATCGTCCGCGGTAAAACTACGGGACGCATTATCGTGCGGTATCATGCGGTCGAGGTGAATCTTCCAACGTCCATCGTTGGTCGAACGACCGCTTGCGTGAATTGTGACAGATAACAAAAAGCCCGGCACGAGGCCGGGCTGATGTGACGCACGCGATGTCGCTGCAGCCGATCGAATGACTCGATCGGATCGGCTGACTTGGATTGCTTACTTGGCGAGCTTGGCGATCTGCGCGGTGAGGCGCGAGACTTTGCGGCTGGCGTTGTTCTTGTGAATGATGTTGCGCTGCGCGGCGCGCATCAAGGCGGGCTCGGCATTCGCCAGCGCCTTCACGGCGGCGGCGCGGTCGCCGGTCGCGATGGCTTCTTCGACGGTGCGCACCGCGCCGCGCATCTGGGTGCGGCGCGACTTGTTGACGGCAGTGCGGCGGGCGATCTTGCGCGTCGCTTTCTTGGCGGAAGTGGTATTGGCCATGGTCTCAATATCCTTTGCGGTACCGGTCGCGTCTTGGTCGGGTAGCGCCGGCTGCTTGACCGCGGAATCGACGCTCGGATTTAGGGTGTTCGGTTGCTGGGCCGTTCCCGGAACATGAGGCCTCAAAGAGCCTGCAACTGCTCAAAGAACAGCGGCGGCGGGATTGCGCCCGCCGCCAGTTGGCGCCCTTATAGAGGGGGTCTGCGGCACCGTCAACGCTTTCTGGGGCCGGAAAACGGCCCTCAAGGGTGCTCAAGGAAGGGTGTAACGCCCTGAAGCGGTTGAATTTCTGCCGTCGCTTGGCTATTGGCTGGCGGGCATTATACGGGTCGATCGATCGGACGACCATCTGGGGTGAGGCATGATCCGCGGCTTTTTCCGACTGATTGGGCTGTTGCTGCTCGCCGGCGGGTTCATCTTCATGGTCTATGACGGCGCCCGCTGGGTGGCCGACCAGACCCTGCGCTTCACCCGTTTCGGCCAGTTCTGGAACGACATCAATCAGGCCAGCCAGTCCGCGTTCCGGACCTGGGTCGAGGCCAAGGCGCCCTGGCTCTGGACCTCGGTGATCCGCCTGGTGCTGGACCAGCCGGTCTTCGCCGTGCTCGGCATTTTGGGCATCTTGCTGATGATCCTGTTCCGGCCGCGCAAGCCGCTGATCGGATATTCCCGGGATTGATCTTCAATCCCCGCGGGACTGAACCCCGCGAAGGCGCGGCGTAACAACGCTGCCCTCGCTGACGTAGACATCTATATCCCACCTGATCGCGAGCACGCCGCCCGAGCATCTGGCTCGCGCGACGGACGTCTCGTTCCGGAGACCCATCATGCTGTTTATGCGAAAGAGGACCGCATTGCCGAGCGCAGCTGAGGCGCTGCCTGGTCGTGCGCAAGCCATCCCGACTGCGACCACCCATTTCGTCAACGGCAGCAGGCTCAAGCCGCCTTATCCCGCCGGACTCGAGCAGGCCGTGTTCGGTCTCGGCTGTTTCTGGGGCGCCGAGCGCAAATTCTGGGAACTGGGCGAGGGCATCTACACCACCGCCGTCGGCTATGCCGGCGGCCACACCCCGAACCCGACTTATGAAGAGACCTGCTCGGGACGCACCGGCCACACCGAAGTGGTGCTGGTCGTGTTCGACCCGAGCAAGGTCTCCTATGCGAAGCTCTTGAAGACGTTCTGGGAGAACCACAACCCGACGCAGGGCATGCGCCAGGGCAACGACATCGGCACGCAGTATCGAAGCGCGATCTACACCTATTCCGATGCGCAGAAGAAGGCGGCCGACGAGTCGAGGGCGCTGTATCAGAAGGCGCTCGCCGCAAAAGGTCTCGGTGCAATCACCACCGAGATCGCGCCCGCCGGCGAATTCTACTTCGCCGAGGACTACCACCAGCAATATCTGGCGAAGAATCCCGCCGGCTATTGCGGCTTAGGGGGCACCGGCGTGTCCTGCCCGATCGGGCTTGGTGTGAGCGCGTAGTTATTTTGGCCCGTCATTCCGGGGCGCGCGTCAGCGCGAACCCGGAATCTCGTGCCACAACTTCTGGATTCCGGGTTCGTCGCGATCGCGACGCCCCGGAATGACCGCCAAAAGCGCCACCACCGCCATAGCCGCCCCGCTCAACGCTTTATTAACCATAACCGGTGCATCACTGGAGCCGTCTCGTTTCGAGGGATAGGTCCGGTGCCGGTTGCACGCGCGTTTCGATGGTCGATCCTGACAGCCTGCTTGGCAGCGTCCGCCGCGCTGCCCCTTGGCGGCTGCATGCAGACTGCCGGCCCTGTCGCATATGTTCAGCCGCGCCCCGATCTCGACGCCATGGCCTATGGCGCTCCGCAACCCGTCGTCGTTGCCAACAACGGCGGCGGCGCCATCGCCGCGCTCAGCAATTCCTTTGCCTCCGCGCCTGCGCCGATGCCCGTCGGCTATGCCGCGCCGATGGCCGCGCCCGTCCGCTACGACGCCTCCTATCATCTCGACGCCGGCGACAAGCTGCGCGTCGTGGTCTACGGCCAGGAAGGTCTCACCAACAGCTACGCCATCGATGCCGGCGGCTCCATCACCATGCCTCTGATCGGCGCCGTGCCGGCGCGTGGCCGCACAACCGCGGGCCTTGCCGGCGAGATCGGCGGGCGCCTGCGCAACGGCTACATCCGCGAGCCCTCGGTCGCCGTCGAGATCGACACCTATCGCCCGTTCTTCATCCTCGGCGAAGTCTCAGCGCCCGGCCAATATCCGTATGTGCCGAACATGACGGTCGAAAGCGCCGTTGCCATCGCCGGCGGCTTCTCGCCGCGCGCCAAGCGCGACATGGTCACCGTCACGCACACCGAAGCCGGTGGCGCCATGCGCGCCGTCGTCCCGCTCGGCACGCCGCTCGCGCCGGGCGACACCGTGTTCGTCGGCGAGCGCTGGTTCTAAGACTCTCTCCGCCCGTCATTCCGGGGCGCGCGCAGCGCGAGCCCGGAATCCATTGCTCCACCGTCACTGACGCACGATGGATTCCGGGCCCGCGCCTGTCGGCGCGTCCCGGAATGACGGACAGTTATCTCCGAAAATCCAGCCGCCCGTTCGGAAAGCATCCGTCGATCCGCGCATCATCGATCACGCGCCCCACCCATGGCCGCATGATCGCCGGGTTGGTGAGATTGATGTACTTCCCGACCAGCCGCGTACCCTCGCGCGCAGCATCGATCAGCCTGTGCCGGCGGCCATGGTCCCAGTCGAAGCGCAGATAGATGCGCTCGCCCATGACCCGGACCTCCGCGCGCCCCTCTTTCCACTTGTCCGGCGTGTCGCCCGCAATGGTCGGATCGGCGCCGCCGTTCCAGCGACTGGCCCAAGTGCCTTCGAGCGGATCGGACGGCGCGGCAATGGACGCCCATGCCGCCGCATTGACGTCGGCCGCATCGCCGGCAAGCGATGTGGTCGCGGCATAATCCATGACCTCGCGATCATCAGGCGCGGGCACGTCCATGGTGCCGAACGGATTGCGGATGATGATGTTCGTGTTGGCCTGCTGCATGATGAGTTCCCGGCGTCGGTTGGCGCGATCGGCCAGCTCTATCGCCGGGCGGCAGGATGCAGCCACCCGATTCCTGCTCTCCCCTCTTCTGTCATTCCGGGATGCACCGCGAAGCGGTGCAGGCCCGGAATCCATCAGGCCGCTGAACTGGTGGAACGATGGATTCCGGGTTCGCGCTGCGCGCGCCCCGGAATGACGGTGGAGAGAGCCGCGGTCGCTACTTTGTCAAATGCTTCGCGAAAAAGTCCATGCTGCGCGGCCAGGCGATCTCCGAGCTCGCCTTGTCGTAGCTCGGCCGCTCGTCGCAATGGAAGCCGTGCTGGGCGCCGGGATAGATGAAGACTTCCACATCCGGCCGCTTCGCCTTGACGGTCTCGACATCGGTCAGGGGAATGCCGGCGTCCTTCTCGCCGAAATGCAGCTGCGTCGGCACCTTCGGCTTCTCGTCGGCAAAGCGCACGACGACGCCGCCGTAATAGCCGATGGCGGCCTTGAGGCCGGACAATCGCGTTGCCGCGACAAAGGCGATGCTGCCGCCCAGACAAAAGCCGATGATGCCGACCGGGCCGACGCTTTTCACCGCGTCGATCGCGGCCTGCGTGTCGCGCAGCATTGCCTCCCAATCGGGATTTGCGACGAACTTGCGCGCTTCGGCGATCTCGTCGGGCGTATAGCCGGACTGGAAGCCCGGCGAAGTCCGGTCGAAGATCGACGGCGCGATCGCGACGTAACCCTCCTTGGCGAGCCGGTCGCAGACCGAGCGGATGTGGTGGTTGACGCCGAAGATCTCCTGGATCACCACCACCGCGCCCTTCGCCCTGCCTGCGGGATCAGCGCGATAGGCACCAAGCAGGAAATTGTCGGAAGCCGTCAGTTTGATGTCCTGTCCCACGCGGGTTGTCCTTCTTGGTTGTTACGAACTGTGCTCTCTCCCCTCATCCTGAGGAGCGCGTCAGCACGTCTCTAAGGTTGAATGGCCGAGATGCAGCAGCGGGGCCTTCATCCTTCGAGACGCTTGCTACGCAAGTTCCTCAGGATGAGGGGAGACACCTCACTCCCACATCCAGTTCTCGCCGTAATCCTCCTTCCATCCTGCCAGCCGTCCATGACGGAATTGCAGGAACAGGCGGTGGCGGTAGGGGATCAGGCCGCTGCCGCCGAGGTTGCGAAGCGCGAGGTAGATCTCGTTGCCGGGACGTCCGCGCACATATTGCAGCGGTTGCCCGAGGGCGCGCGCGGTCTGCCCGGCGTCCATGCCGAAGGCGAGCGGGATGTTGTTCGACAAGGTCGTGACGAAAGGCTGGCGCACGCCGCCGAACGGCTCAGCTTGCGCCGACATCGAGAGCAACATCGCGCTGGCTGCCAACATCGCTCGCTTCATCGCTTGTGTTCCTGTCCGATCGTCCTATGCCGGCAAGTTCTTCAGGAAAGGCATCACCGCGTCAACAAAAGCCTTGGGCTGATCGATGTTGACGGCGTGTCCGGCCGCGGGGATCACGACCTTTTGTGCGCCAGGGATTTTTGCCGCCATGTAGTCCGACGCCGCCAGGAACGGCGTGTCGTCGGCGCCGACCACGATCAGCGAGGGTACCTTGATGTCGGGCAACAGCTCGATCACGCGCGCATCGCGCTGGGTCAGCATGCCCCGCGCCGCAAGCGCCAGGCCCTTGGCATCGCGATGGCTCGCGGTAGCGCGCTCGCGCGTCGCCGATTTTAGCATCGCGAGCCCTTCCTGATCGAGCTTGTCCGCGGTAGCGAGCGCCCGCGCATTCCAGGCCTCGCGCGCGTCGTCCTTCCTAAAGCCGGGGCCGGTGTCGATGATCAGCAGCGCCCGCGCGCGCTGCGGATGAGCGCGATAGAACGCGAGCGACATGTGGCCGCCGAGCGAGAGGCCGCCGATGATGGCGCGCTCTGTGCCGACGGCATCGAGGATCGCCGCGATGTCGCCGACGGTCAGCGCTTCGCTATAGGCGTTGGGGTCATCGGGATAATCGGATTGGCCGTGGCCGCGCATGTCCCACAGGATCAGCTTGTGGTTTTTCGCGAGCGCATCGACTTGCCCATACCACATCGCCGAGGTCGAGGAGTAGCCGTGAGTCAGCAGCAGCGGCGGGCCGTTGCCGTGAACCTCGTAATAGATCCCGACGCCGTCCCGATCGATCTTCGGCATGTCTTCCGCCTCTTCTTGTTTCCCCACCCCATCCTAGCCCGCAGGGCTGCGCGGAGGAAACCGCGGCGGATTCGCCGGTTCAAAAAAACCAGTCTTTGCAATGGCCCCGGCTACTGTGCATGGGGTTGTTTTCGCTGTCCTGCGGTTCCGGCGGCGGAAGTCGAAATCCCTAAAATTGCGTGCAATCCCGCAGGGTTCCATTGAGCACGCCTCTTAAGGGCCGGAGAACCTGATCCGGCTTAGGCTGAGCCCAAATCCAGTCCCGCGCTTTTGGGGAAGCCATGACCGCCTCAGCCAAACCTGCAGCCAAACGCCGGCTTCTGCTCGCCTCCGACCGGAGCGACGAGAGCACCGAGCTCGCCAGCATTTTGAAGGCGGTCGGCGAGGTCTCGACGGTGACGACGGAGAGCATTCCCGAGCAGCCCTCGCGTGATCTCTCCGGTCTCGTCGTCGACATCAACCTGCGCTCGCCCGAGAGCGTGCAGCGGGTGCGCAACAAGCTGCGCGGCGATGCCTACCGTTCGATGCCGCGCCTGTTCGTGCTCGCCGATGCCCTGCATCACGGCACCATGCAAGCCTGGGCGCTTGGCGCGACCGACACGATCTCGCGTCCGCTGCAGCCGGAAGCCATCCTCCAGCGCATCCGCGCCGCTTTCCCCGACACCGCCGTCTATGACGCGACCGATCGCGGCAAGACGCTCAACCGCGGCGTCGAGGCGGCGCATGCGGTGCTCGCAAAGATGTTCGAGAAGCTACCGCTCGGCGTGCCCCTGACCTTCGACGACGTCATCGCCGCCGAGAGCAAGATCCTGAAGGCGATCAAGCACTCGTCGCTGCGCGAATGGCTCACCACCGTCGGCTGCCACCATGTCGGCAGCTATCGCCACTGCCTGTTCGTCACCGGCTTTGCGGTTGCCTTCGCGCAGCATCTCGGCATGCGCGAGGACGACCAGCGCCGCCTGACCCGCGCCGCGCTGCTGCACGACGTCGGCAAGGCCTTCGTGCCCTCCAACCTGCTCGACAAGCCCGGCAAGCTCACCGACGAGGAGATGGCCGAGGTCCGCCAGCATCCGCGCCGCGGCTATGACGCGCTCGCAGCCCAAGGCGGCTTCCCGCCGGAGATGCTCGACGTGATCCTGCATCACCACGAATTCCTCGACGGCAGCGGCTATCCCAACGGCCTGTCGTCGAACCAGATCAGCGACATCGTGCGTCTCACGACCATCGTCGACATCTACGCCGCTCTCGTGGAGAAGCGCGCCTACCGCATGCCGTTCACCCACTCGCGCGCGTTTGCGATGATGGAAGGCATGGGCGGCAAGCTCGACCAGCAGCTGCTGCAGGCGTTCCGCCCGGTGGCGCTGGGGGCGTTCTAGGCGCGTCGCTCGCCACCCTGCGGCAGCTGCGATTGCGCAACTGCGCACCATAGTTCGGTGCTGCGCACCGCCCCGGAATGACGAGTCTAGTCTTCGTACGACGAGATCTCGATCAGGTTCCCGTCCGGATCGCGGCAATAGACCGAGCGCAGCGTGCCGCGCGCGCCTTGCCTCGGGCCCGGGCCTTCCTCGATGGCGACGCCATGTGCCTGCAAATGCGCCACGACCTCGTCGGGCGCAGCGGAGGTGAGGAAGCACAGATCGTCGCTGCCGGCGGTCTGGTGGTCGGCGGTGAACCACTCCACCTTGTCGGCATCGCGCGGCCGGACGTTGATCTTCTGGTTACCGAATTGCAACGATGTCCGCGGCGCTTTGCCGCCGCCGGGGTCGAACACCTTGACTTCCATGCCGAGAATCTTGCGGTACCACTCGGCGGTCACCGCGACGTCGGCGACGTTGATCACGAGATGATCGAGGGCTTCGACCTTGACCGTCATGCCTTATCCTTTCGTCGTGATGCGCCAGGTGCACTTTCCGCCTGCGGTAAGCTTTGTTACAACCGCGTCGACGACACTTTCAAGATATCCGGCCTTCAAGAACAACGCTCTTTGAAGAACAACACTCTTTGAAGAATACCACCTGGGAGAACCCTTGAGATGATCACTCGCCGTACCGCGCTGGGCCTGCTTGCCGCCACGCCTCTTGCAGCCAGCCCGCTGTCGAAGGCCTTTGCCGCGGATTATCCGTCCCGGCCCGTGAAATGGGTCGTCGGCTATCCGCCGGGCGGGGCCACCGACATCCTGGCGCGGCTGATCGGCCAGCGTCTGTCGGAAAAGCTCGGCCAGCAATTCGTGATCGAGAACAAGCCGGGCGCCGGCAACAACATCGGCACCGAATCGGTCGTCAACGCCGAGCCCGACGGTTACACGCTGCAGCTGGTCAATCCGGCCAACTTCATCAACGCCTCGCTCTACGCCAATCTGAAGTTCAACTTCGTGCGCGACATCGCGCCCGTCGCCTCGTTCCAGCGCGTGCCGAACGTGATGACCGTCAACAAGGACGTGCCCGCCAAGAACGTCGCCGAGTTCATCGAATATGTGAAGGCCAATCCCGGCAAGGTGAACATGGCCTCGTCCGGCAACGGCACCTCGGTGCATCTGTCCGGCGAGATGTTCATGGCGATGACCGGCTGCAAGATGCAGCACGTGCCGTATCGTGGCGCGGCGCCCGCGATCACCGACATGCTCGGCGGCCAGGTGCAGGTGATCTTCGACAACATGCCCTCGATCATCCAGCACATCCGCTCCGGTTCGCTGCGTGCGATCGGCGTCACCACGGCAGAGCGCTCGCCGCAGCTGCCCGACGTGCAGGCGATCGCCGAGACCGTGAAGGACTACGAGGCCAGCGCGCTGTTCGGCATGGGCGCGCCGAAGAACACGCCGAAGGAGATCATCGCCAAGCTCAACAGCGAGATCAACACGCTGATGAAGGAGCCTGACATGACCAAGCGCCTGGTCGAGCTCGGCGGCGAGCCGCGGGTCCAGACGCCGGAGGCGTTCGGCGAGGAGATCAAGGCCGAGACCGAGAAGTGGAAGAAGGTCGTCGAGTTCGCCGGCCTCAAGGTCGAGTAGCGATCTTGTGATGACGGGAATGGAGCCCTGCCGGTCGGCAGGGCTTTTTTCTTGCGTATCCTGTTCTGCCACGGCGGAATAAAACGGCGCAGCGAAACCTGGTGAGAGAAGGCGCGTATCTCGCGCCGTGAGCAGAGGAGTTGGGATCATGCGCAAGACGCAATTGGCGCTGCTGACGCTGGGCGCGACCGTTCTTGCCGGCTTCGTCACCGTGACGCCGGCCGCTGCTCGCGACTATCCCTGGTGCGCGCAGGGCGGCGAGTATGATTATCCCGGCGAATGCGCCTACAGCACCTATGAGCAATGCCTGGCCAGTGTGTCGGGCCGGCTGCTGTATTGCGACCGCAACCCTCGCTTCGCCTACGGCCAGCAACCGCGGCCGCAGCGGCGCGCGCGGCCTGTGGCGCCGTACTGATCGCGCAACCTGCGGAGCCGCGCCCATCCTGCGCGATGAATTTTCGCGCGATCGCTCCGGAATAAATCGGCTCGCCGAGCCTTTCTCTCTGTGAGGTCGCATGTCCCGCGGCGAACATGGGAGATCGGTCATGCGCAAGGTGCAGGTCGTGCTGGGCGCCATAACCCTGATGTGGCTCGCCGGCGGCAGCCCGGCGCGCGCAGACTACGACTACGTGTGGTGCATCCAGGATTCGGAATATGGCTATCCCGGCGATTGCTCCTATCAAACCCGCGAGCAATGTCTGCTGAGCGCATCCGGCCGCAAGGGTTTTTGCGGACCGAATCCTGCGATAGCCACGCGACCGCTGCCTCCACCGGCGCTGCGCGGTCGGCACGTTCCGCCATACTAGTCGCCGTTTGATTGGCTTCTGCCTGATCACGCAGTCGTGCGGACCTGCGCACGCGGGTTCCTGCTTGACGCATCTTCGGTCGCGCTTATACTAAACCATATGGTTAAGTATCAGGACGACGCACTGGACCGGACCTTTGCTGCGCTGTCCGACCCGACGCGGCGCGCATTGCTGGCGCGCCTCGGCGAGCAGGACGGCCTGTCGGTGAGCGAGCTCGCCGCACCGTTTCCGGTCTCGCTGCCGGCGATCATGAAGCATCTCGACGTGCTCACGGATGCGGGCCTGATCGTGCGGGAGAAGACCGGGCGCACGGTGTCCTGCCGGCTCACGGCGCAGCCGATGGAGCAGGCGATGAACTGGCTCAATCGCTACGCACAGTTCTGGTCCGAGAAGTTCGACCGCCTTGCCGCTTTCGTGGAGGAAGACACATGGCCAATGCAGCCATCGACACCAATTCCCGCACAGCCACTCCCCCAACCGAACGTCCAAGCCTCACGCTCACGCGCCGGCTCCGCGCGCGGCCGGAAAAAGTCTACGCCGCCTGGACGCAAGCCGCGCAGCTAGCGCAATGGTTCGGGCCGCCGAATATGAGGCCGGCGACGCTTGAAGCCGAGCTCGACGTCCGCGCCGGCGGCCGCTTTAGGATCAGCTTCACCGGTGCAGACGGCGAATATTTCGAGGCCGGCGGCACCTATCGCGAGGTGGTGCCTAACGAACGTCTCGTCTTTACCTGGGCCTGGCATTCGACCCCGGAACGCGAATCGCTGGTGACGATCACGTTCAAGCCGGACAGTGCCGGGACCTTGATGGTCTTCCATCACGGCCAGTTCTTCGACGAGTCCGCACGCGACAACCACCAGCATGGCTGGATCTCGTCGTTCGACAAGCTCGATGCCTTCGTTGCCTGAAGTCCCGTCAGAGGAGAACGCCATGCAGCCCCATCAGATCGTCTCGCGCGAGCAATGGATCGCAGCGCGCAAGGCTCATCTCGCGCATGAGAAGGAGCTCAGCCAGGGACGCCTCGCCGAAGAGCGCCGTGCATTGCCCTGGGTCCGGGTCGACAAGGACTATGTGTTCGAGGGACCGACCGGCAGCGTGACGCTCGGCGATCTCTTCAAGGGCCGTCCGCAACTCGTGGTCCAGCACGTGATGTTCGCGCCCGACTGGGACGTCGCCTGCAAGAGCTGCTCGTTCTGGGCCGACGGGTTCGATCGTATGGCGCCGCACCTTGCCGCGCGCGACACCGCAATGGCGGCGATCTCGCTGGCGCCGGTCGCAAAGCTCGAAGCCTTCAAGAGGAGGATGGGCTGGACGTTCGATTGGGTCTCGTCAGGCGGCAACGACTTCAACCGCGATTACGAGGTTTCGTTCACGCGCGAAGAGATCGACAAGGGTGTCCAGAAGTACAATTTCGGCACCACGCCGTTCTACGGCCCCGAACTGCCCGGCATCAGCGTGTTCTTCCGTAACGAGGCCGGCGAGATCTTTCACACCTATTCCTGCTTCGCCCGCGGCCTCGACATGATGAACGCCGCCTATCAGTACCTCGACCTCACCCCGCTTGGCCGGCACGAGGACGGCCTGCCTTATCCAATGGACTGGGTCCGCCTCCGCGACCAGTACGAGCCGCAGGCGGCGAAGGGGGCGTGTTGTCACGGGTGAGAGGGGGCTGCTGCCGTGGCCTCTGATCTATCACCGTCACCCTGAGGTGCCGGAGCGTCGCGGAGGCCTCGAAGGGCGACGGCCGCGCTGCATCCGGGCCTTTCATCTTTCGAGGCTCCCGGCGCGATGCATGGCATCGCGCCGCTCGCACCTCGGGGCTGGTTGTCTTGGCAGGCTCACCGCTTCGCGTCGGCCTGTTCCGTGGCGTTGCACGAGATCAGCATCGTATAGGGCCGCGCGTTGCCGGCGATGTCGGTGGTCTTGAGCTCGCCCTTGGGCTCCGCGGTCTGGTACGGCACCACGGAATTATCGAGGAAGTCGCGCAACGCGCCGGTCTTGATGGCGAAGTTGATGTTCTCGGGAATGTTGCCGGTTGCGACCGCGATCCGCAGATTGTCGAGCTTTCCCGTGACCACGCCCACGATCTGCCCGGTGGTGTCGAACAGCGGGCCTCCGCTGTTGCCGGGCTGCACGGGCGCACTGATCTGCAGGAAACGCGAATCGTTGCGCATGCCGCTGAGCGAGCTCACGATACCGGTGGTCACGGTGAAGTCCGAGCTCAGCAGCCCGTGATAGGGAAAGCCGATCGCGACGACGGAATCGCCGGAGCGGATCGAGCGGTCGCGGATCCGGGCAAACTCCTTGAACGTCGCTGTTGACGGCGCCTGCAAAAGGGCGAGATCGTTGTTTGCATCGCTCGATACGACGCGCAACGCCATCGCGGCCTCGCCCGTGAGATTGCCCTTGAGGTCGCTGCAGCCGTCGATCACATGGTTGTTCGTGACGATGTGCCCATTGGCGCTGACCACGAAGCCGGTGCCGCTCTTGGACTTGGCGGACTTGCTGGCCGGCGGTGATGCCTGCTTATCCGCCGTGACCGCTGGCTTCGCGGTACCCTTGGTGAAATCCCCGGCCTTGCTGAGCCCGTCTGCCTTCACCCGTGTGACGCAATTTGCCAGCGCTGCGACCATGGGCGCTGTCGACGTCAACACGAACTGGAGCGGCTTGCTGCCGTTGGTCGTCACCACCATCAGGCTTGCCTTCTGGAAGGTGCGAGCGACATTGAGGGGCAGGATGGTCGTCACCATGTTGGGGGCGTTGGCGGTCGCGAACAACCTGGCCTGCTCCTGGCCGTCGAAGATGACATCGACGGGCGCGGTATCGCCCTTGTTGAAGCGAAAGCCGGGGCTGGCAAAGCTCAGAAGCCAGGAGCCGGCCGCATTCTGCGCGACGACGAGACTCACCCCATTGGCGTAGGGCGCGGTAGCCGCGCAATGGGAGAAGGCGCCGGTCTCGTCATTGCTGAAGGCGCCGCCGATCCAGTTACCCACATTGACGGAGCCGAACGGCCCCGCCGCCTGCGCCACGCCGATGACACTGAGTTGCAAGCAAGACGCGACGATAAATGACTTAAGCCACATACCTTTCCCCCAGGAACATTATGGGAACATCTTAGCTGCCGGATCAGGGGCGCGCAACCCGCAGTTGTCTGCCGCGGGTCAGGTCTCATTCGAATGATTTCGCCTTGCCTTTACTTTGCACTGCTATATACTTTGCAATACAAAGTAACGGGGCAGCAATCCCGCCAGCATGGGTGGAGCGAGGTTTTGGCGTTGCCGATGCGCGATCTCGACAAGGCACTGGCCGACATCGTGGCGATCCGCAGCCAGATTGCGGCGGGCACGGCGTTCCGCGGCTATGGCCCGGCGACGATGGCGGCGACCGGCGCCGTCGCACTGATCACAGCAATCCTGCAATTCTGGCTGCTCCGAGATGCCACGAGTGAGCCGATCGGTTTCTTCTTCGGCTGGTTCATCGCCGCTGCGCTCTCCGTCCTGATCATCGGCATCGAGATGAGGGCGCGCTCGCGCCGTCATCATTCGGGTTTCGCCGACGCCATGATCCATCAGGCGGTCGAGCAGTTCCTGCCAGCGGGCGTCGCCGGCATCCTGCTTGCGGTCGTGATGTGGAAGTTCGCGAGCGAGACGCTGTGGCTGCTGCCGGGCCTGTGGCAGATCCTGGTGTCGCTCGGCATCTTCGCTTCCGTCCGTTCGCTGCCGCGCACCGTCGCGCTCGCCGGCGCCTGGTATTTCATCTCCGGCTTTGCGGTCGTGGTGCTCGCGAGCCGGACCCACACGCTGTCGCCATGGACCATGGGCCTGCCCTTCGTGATCGGGCAGTCGGTGATGGCAGCCATTCTGTATTTCGCGTCCGGAGACCATGATGTCGAAGACTGACAGTGCGCCCTTCTCCTATGAAGGGCTCGACCGCGTAATCCACGAGAAGGCGAGGCTCGGGCTTCTGACCTCGCTGATGGCACATCCCAAGGGGCTGGCGTTTGCCGATCTCAAGCAGCTTTGCGGCCTCACCGACGGCAATCTCAGCCGGCATCTCGCCGTGCTCCAGGAGGCCGGGCTCGTCGAGGTGCACAAGGGCTATGAGGGCAATCGCCCGCACACCACCTGCCGGCTGACCAAGGCCGGCCGGCGCCGCTTCCTCGACTATCTCGCCGTGCTCGAACGCCTGGTGCGCGACGCCGCCAAGGCCGCGGGCCGCGAGGCGCCGCCGTTCGGCCGCCTCGGCATCGCCTCGACCTGATCCTCCCCTTTTTTGACCGGAGACTTTGCAATGCAAAGTGACAAGACCATCAGCAACAAGACCTCCAGCAACATGACCTCTCGCAACGAGAAGCTTCACGTCGGCATCATCATGGACGGCAACGGCCGATGGGCGACGCGGCGCGGACTGTCGCGCGTACGCGGCCACGAGGCGGGCGTCGAGACCATCCGCCGTATCGTCGAGGCCGCGCCCAAGCAGGGCATCGGCACGCTGACGCTCTATGCCTTCTCCACCGACAATTGGCGAAGACCCAAGACGGAAGTCGCCGCGCTGATGACCTTGCTCCGCTTCTATCTCGCCAACGAGGTGCAGAGCCTCGCTAAGAACGGCGTGCGTCTCTCCGTGATCGGTCGCCGCGACCGCCTGCCTGACGGCATCGCCAATGCGATCGCGCGCGCCGAGCACGCAACCGCCCATGGGTCCACACTTCACCTGCGAATCGCGGTCGACTATTCCGCGCGCGATGCCATCCTCAATGCTGCCGCGAAGGCGGCGGCGCTGACCAGCCTCACCCGCGAAGCCTTCTCGCAGCTCGTCACCGGCGAAGCCGGCCTTCGCGACGTCGATCTCATCATCCGCACTTCCGGCGAGAAGCGGCTGTCCGACTTCCTGCTGTGGGAAGGCGCCTATGCCGAGCTGCACTTCACCGAGCGGATGTGGCCCGAATTCGACGCCGGCGATCTCGCCGCGGCGCTGGCCTCCTTCCATGGCCGCGAGCGCCGCTTCGGCGGCCTCCAGGCCATCATGCCGGAGGAGGTGCCGTCACTTTCTCGCGCGTGACGCTGCAAGGCGGGGGCCAGCAAGGGGCTCCGCAGCAAGTCACGCACGACATCTTCGAGTTCAGTCGGGGGATTGGGCTTCTTCATAAAAGCGGGACGGACGATCACGCCAACCAAAGCGGGAGCGAAAGTCCATGCGTGTTCTTCTCGTCAACGTGCCTCATCCCTCGATCGGCAGCCGGATTCCGGACGATCATCTGCCGCCGCTAGGTCTGCTCGCGATTGGCGGACCGCTGATCGACGACGGTCACACCGTGCGGCTGCTCGATGCCGAGTTCGGCCCGATGCCGGTCGCGGCGATCATCAGCGAAGCGAGCCGCTTTAGGCCAGACGCAGTGCTGTTCGGCCATTCCGGCTCCACCTCAGGGCATCCGGTGATCGCGGAGATTGCCCAGGCCTTGATCAGGACCATGCCTGATGTCCTGATCGTCTATGGCGGCGTCTTCCCGACCTATCATTGGCGCGAGATCCTGCGCGAGGAGCCCTATGTCAGCGCCATCGTGCGCGGCGAAGGCGAGGAGACCGCGCGGCGCCTGATGCGCGCGCTGGAATATGGCCACGATCTCGGCGGTATTGCCGGCATCGCGTTCCGCGACGCCACCGGCCCGCGCGCGACACAGCCAGCGCCCGTGATCGCCGACCTCGATGCCTATCGCATCGGCTGGGAATTGATCGATCATGCGCGCTACTCTTATTGGGGTGGCTTGCGTGCCGTGGTCGTGCAGTTCTCGCGCGGCTGCCCGCATCTGTGCAATTATTGCGGTCAGCGCGGTTTCTGGACGCGCTGGCGTCACCGCGATCCCGTTCGCTTCGCCAGGGAGCTGGCGCGGCTGCACCGCGAGCACGGCGTCAAGGTGATCAACTTCGCCGACGAAAATCCGACCGTGTCCAAGAAGGTGTGGCGCGCCTTCCTGGAAGCGCTGATCGCCGAGAATGTCGATCTCATCCTGGTCGGGTCGACCCGCGCCGACGACATCGTGCGCGATGCCGACATCCTGCATCTCTACAAGAAGGCGGGCTGGCAGCGCTTCCTGCTCGGGCTGGAGAACACCGACGAGAAGACGCTGGAGCTGATCCGCAAGGGCGCGACGACCGCAACTGACCGCGAGGTCATTCGCCTGATGCGGCAGCACGGCATCCTGTCGATGGCGACCTGGGTGGTCGGGTTCGAGGAAGAAACCGATCGCGATCACTGGCGCGGGTTGAAGCAGCTGCTCGCCTATGATCCCGACCAGGTGCAGCTGCTCTACGTCACGCCGCACCGCTGGACACCGTATTTCCGGCTTGCCGCCGACCGCCGCGTGATCCAGCCCGACCGCCGCCGCTGGGACTACAAGCATCAGGTGCTCGCGACGCGCTACATGGCGCCATGGCGCGTGTTGGTCTGGTTCAAGTTCACGGAAATGGTGCTGCAATGCCGGCCCAAGGCGATCTGGCGCGTGCTGTTCCAGCCCGATGCGGGCCTGCGCCACGCCATGCGCTGGTACACGCAGATGGGCCGCAGGGTCTGGCCGCACGAGATCCTGGAATTTTTCCGCGCGCGCCGCTTGAAATGGGGGCCATCGGTGCGGGAGTTCTGGGGCGCGCCGCAGGACGGCGAGGAGCAATCGATGATTGCGACCCGGCCCGAACGGCGCGTCGGGAGGCGTGAAGCCGCCTGACGACGATCATGCCCATGCGCCGTGTGTGACGCACGGCACAGGACACATGTGCGGTTCGTTTTCGGCCGCAAGTTTGGCAGCCATGTCCAAGCGGCGCGTGCATGGTCTCGGCTAGGTCTGCAGGTCCCAGCAACCTGCCGAAAGCATCACGCATGTCACAGCTGTTTCCGGGAGCCGTCATCGAGCCGGTCGAATTGGCCGAAGCCAGGGGCATGGTCTGCATCAGGACCGCGAGCGCATCCGATGTGGAGAGCCTGTCGGTCTATTTCACCGGTCTTTCCACCACATCGCGCAACAAGCGGTTCATGGGCGGGCGGGCCGACCTCACCGTGGTCGCGGCCGAATGCGTGCCCAAGGCCGATCGTCCTGATCATTTCACCTTGCTCGCCGAGCTCAGGCGGGACGGGCAGGGCACGATCATCGGCGAAGCGCGCTACGCCTATGATCCGGCTGCACGGCACGGCGAGTTCGCCATCTCGGTCGCCGACGCCTTTCAGCGGAGAGGCCTCGGCCTTCAGATGATGACGGCGATGGAAACGCGCGCGAGCGATCTCGGTCACGAGATGATTGCAGCCGAGACCGCGCGAGCCAACGCCGAAATGCGCGGCCTCGCGAAGAAAGCGGGCTTCGCGGACACCGGTCTCGGGGATTGGCAGTCGATCCACTTCGCCAAGCGCCTGTCGCGCTAGCGCATGATCCGGAGCGCGGCGTTTCGGAAAAGACCATCCGCAAACAATAACCTCGAGCCATGCCGGAAATTTGAGCAAGCCTGCGGCGCGGATCGTGCTCTACTGCCTCCCCTGACGGGAGTTTTGCAGGATGCGCGCAGTTCTGGATTATTGCACCGGCGGGACCGAGCGGCAGGTCGCGGCCGGCACGCACCTTGTGACCGAGGGCGGCGCCTCCGGCCACCTCTATGTGCTGATGCAGGGCAAGCTCGAGGTGCTCAAGGGCGAGATGGTGGTTGCCACCGTCACCGAGCCCGGCGCAGTGCTCGGCGAGATGTCCGTGCTGCTGGGCCTGCCGCACACCGCGACGGTACGGGCGTGCTCCGACGCGGTCGTCTACGAGTTCGAGGATGCCGCCTCGTTCCTGAAGCAGACGCCCGAGGTGGCGCTGCTGATCGCAAAAATGCTGGCGCAGCGGCTCAACGTCGCCAACACCTATCTCGCCGATCTCAAGCGGCAATATGCCGGCCACGGCACCCATCTCGCCATGGTCGGCGAGGTGCTCCAGAGCATGATCAACCTGCCGCCGCTTGAGGTCTCGCCAGGCTCGGATCGGCAATCCGATCCAAGAATGTGAGCCAGTCCGGCGGCTCCTCGATGGAGTTGGCTGGCCGCTTCAGCGGCGCGTTCAGGTCGATCCACTGCGCTTCGCCCGCCGCCAGCCAGAACGCCTTGTCCGCATCGAGATCGAGCACGATATGCGTTGGCGGCCGGCCCGGTTGCAGGCCGGCATTGAACACCCAGGTCTGGCCCAGCCGGTCGAACCACGAGCCGTCCGTGACGAACGGCGACTGGTGCACATGGCCCGAGATCACCATCGACGGCTGATACTGCATGATCCATTGCACCAGCTCGACATCGCCGAAGAAGCGCTTGCCGCCCCAGCTCGTCGGTGAATTCGCCGGCGGCGCATGATGCGCCCAGATCCAGCGCCGCGGCCGATCGACTGCCGCGTCGTGGAGCTGCTCGACGATGCCTTGCCTGACCAGCGGCCCGTCCCACCACGGGCACACCGTGAACAGCGTGTCGCCGATGGCGAGGCTGTCGCCGTCGCAGGCAATCCCGAGCTCGCGCATTTCGGATATCCAGCGCGAGATCTTCTCGCCTTCCGCATTGCGCTCGTCGAGATCGTGATTGCCGGAGCAGAGGATGACGCGGGTCTGTCCGGCCATCAGCGCGAGGTATTTCTTCACCACCACGATCTGCGCGCGAAAATCCACCATCGATCCGATGTCGAGCGCATCGCCGGCGAAGATCACGAGGTCGAACTCTTGGGCCGCGCTGACCAACCAGTCGAGCTGCGGCAGCGAATAGTGCAGGTCGGCCACGACTAGGCAGCGCATTGAAAATCCGTTCGCGATTGAAAATGGCTGGGAATTCCAAGTCGCTTGCGAAGCAAGAAGCGGACCAGCGCCGCCTTTCAATCGCAGGACTGGACCGGATCGTCGAATTCTGATGTCGTGGCGCACCCTCAACGCGGGCGTCCGCATGACCTCCTTCAAGAACATTCGTGCCCGCGCCGAGAAGCGCAAGGGCGGGGCCAAGGCGCTGGACAAGCTGATGCCTGACAAGCCCGACCTGAAGGGCCTGGCCAACCTCGGCGACGACCGTATCCTCGCAGAAATGACGAAGCGGGTGTTTTGCGCCGGCTTTGCCTGGAGCGTGATCGATTCGAAATGGGACGGCTTCGAGGAAGCCTTCCTGCATTTTCAGCCGGCCAAGCTCAGCTTCCAGCCTGAAGACTATTGGGAAGGCCTCTTGCGCGATGCGCGCATCGTGCGCAATGGCGCAAAAATCATGTCGGTGCGCGAGAACGCTGCTTTCGTGCAGGAGATCGCGAAGGAGCACGGCAGCTTCGGCAAGTTTCTGGCGAAGTGGCCGCCATCGAACGAGATCGGCCTGCTCGATCTCCTCACCAAGCGCGGCAGCCGGCTTGGCGGCAACACCGGCCAGCTGCTGCTGCGCTTCGTCGGCTGGGACGGCTTTGTGACATCCAAGGACGTCGTTGCGGCCTTGCGCGATGCCGGGCTCGACATCGCCGAAGAGGTGAAGTCGAAAGGCGATCTCGCCAAGGTGCAGGCACAATTCAACGCTTGGGCCGAGGAGACCGGCCTGCCCTACACATATCTGTCACGTATCTGCGCGCTGTCGGTCGGCGAGAACCGCAGCGAGTAGGGCTCTCGCACGCGCCAGCCAAATCATGTGCATCGTGTGGCGATCACGTGCCGCGAGCGCGGCGGATGGAACGCGCAATCACGAAATTCACTTCGCAGGAACATTTGCGCGCAGCACCCGTTCGGAAACTTGAGCCAGGCGACACCGGCGCAGGGAACGCTCGCTTCGGCTCAGTTCAGCGAAACCCGACGTGACAGAAACGGAGCAGCTCATGAAGCTCACATCCGAACAGGTTAAGCAGACCGTCAACCAACTCGGCGCTCAGGTGCTGCCCGACGAGCATCCCGCCATGCCCCAGCTCAACAGCATGTTCGGCGAGCACACCTTCTTCGTCGACGAGATGGGCCTCAAGGTCCTCGAGCCCACGCCGTCGCTGGGCGCGGAACGCGAGAGCGGCGAAGTCGTCAGCCTCGCCGATTGGGGCGATGCCGACCTGACGCGCCTGATGGCCCACGAGCCCGAGCCGACCGGGGTGATCGTGGTGTTCGAGCAGATGAAGCATTGAGCGACAATAGATCGCACGCGGGTGGTTGATTGGAAAGATCGCGCCATGAGTTCGCTGTGCAAGTGCAATCACAGCGACAACTACAATGAGCCTGATGTGAGCGGGGTCTTTGTCGAGATAGTCGAGATCCCGTCCATGAAGCATTAGCGCTGCGTTGCCGCGTGCGTCCTGCTTCGGTCTGATGGGACCGGGAGCCGACGTCACACACCTAATTGCCTTTTCTCGATCTTTGCGACGTCCGGCAACATCGTTGCACCGGGCAAGCACATCTGAGAGCGCGACGCGTCAACATCTTTCGGCTGGCGCCTTACGCACGATTGCGTGCACAAGGCGCTTGATCTCTGTCAATTCGGCCCCAGCGGACGGGCCTCTTATGCAAAGGGGGCGACAGCATAGGAGCAAAACGATGAAGCAGACAGCGTTCAGAAATTTTGCGATTGCAACTTCGACTATCGCCTTTGCGGCGCTGTTCACCGTTGACTGGTCTGAGCAACGCGGGATCTCGCTCTCAGTTGAGCGTGCCCAAGCGAGACGACTCTATGTCAGCCCGTATCCCTATAATCACTACATACCCAATCAGACCGGTCTCCCCTGGTACGCGGTGCGGGCCTACTACGCTGGCGGCCCCTGGTGTGGGGTCGGTGGCACGACCGGATACGGATACGGATACGGCACGTCCGGCGGAGTCTTTGGAGCTGCTTCCTATACCTGCTACGACGGCTGGGATAGCTATGCGAAGCTCAACGGCATTGGCTGCACGCCTGGCACGTTGATCAAGGGTGCTGACGGAATCATGTATGTCTGCCAGTAAGCACGCGGACCAGAAAGAGGCGGCGCAATCGCCGCCTCTTTCAATTTGAAAGCGTCGTTCGTTCTCGCCGCCATCGGCTCAGTTGGTTGACGCGCGCCATCGAGAATACGCGTTGATAACGTCAAAGCCTCTGCCTCATCCGAGCTCGCAAGCCTCCTTCTCTATCTTGATCTAGCGCAATGCGGACCAGCGGGGAGGCCGCATCCTTTCAGCATGGGGCAAGCCAGTAATGGAGCAAGTTCATGAGACACATTCATCTAGCAAAACTTGCAATTGCGGGCTCAACTGTCGCATGCGCGGCACTGTTCTCGTTCAGTTGGACTGAACAAGGCGGCATCTCCTTGTCAGTGGAGAGTGCCCAAGCGAGGGTCGGACGACCGCTGACCCCGGTGAGCGTTGCAGGTGTTGCTCGCCGGCAAGGCCGGCGGGCTGCGTACGGATATGGAGCCGGGGTGGTCGGCGCTGGCGTTGCCGGCGCGGCCGCCGTGGGCACGGCTGCTGCTGTGGCGGCCACATCTCCCAACTGGGGATGGGGAAGCGGCCCTTACACAGGCGCCGGCAATTATGGAGTTACGGGCGTGAGTCCCTACAGAGGTGGGCCTTCCTACTCTGGTGGAGGCTTGGGAGCTAATGCCTACTATGGCGGGGCCTTGGGAGCTAATGCCTACTATCCTGCGTCCACGGCCAGCGACAGCAGTGGCTGGTACATAACTCCCGCCGGCATGGCCTGCACATCGGGGGCTTTTGTCACCGGCGCCAACGGCCTGCCGTTCCGCTGTCCGTAAGACACAGACGAAAGCCAGTGAAGCGAGCATCGACTTCGGCGCGTCGGTATATCAGCGACGTCATGGCACCCTGATCTGATGCGCAGAGCAGCGAAATTGGTTGCAAATCGGCACGCCGGTCACGCGCAGCGATGAGGAGGCGGTCGGAACGACCGCCTCCAGATCAAACCCTTCTGATTCAGCGGGCGGAGGATTCATGCGGGCGAGATCATCAGGCAAATTGGCACGCAGGCATCACCTGTTACCGCAGCTTCCCTTTCGGACAATGGCGCGAGCAGCAATTTCAAGCTCCAAATTGATCATCGACCTCTCGAGGAGGTGTCCATCCGCAGGTCGGCTCGGCGCGCTCCAAAGCAGTACAGGCCAATGATGCTTATCCGGGGATGGCGAGAATTATGGTCCCTGCGGGGCGAGCGCTCGCGCATCAATGTGCGCGCGTGGCTCACAGCGAGCCACAAGCATCGTGCGTCAAACGAGCGTTTGCTTGATCCGCTGACGTCCCCAATCATCATGGGTTGGATGAAGGGCAGTTTGCGCCCGCCCAAGGACGATCGGCGTGGCGTCAAGGTTGTTTCACTCGTCAAAACATCGAGCGGACGTGACGGGTGATGGCAATTTGGTGCGTGACCTCCGAAGTTCGCAGACATGGCGTGCGCGTGAAACCGGGAAGTCCGCACGAAACGTGAACGTTTGCGACAGAAGCGGACGCCAAGGCGTTCGCTCGCACAAGGCTTGAGGATGGTGTGGTGCTGCTGGCTGGCACGCTCAATCCGCATTTTCCCAAGCAACTGATCCCGTCGTGCCGCATTCAGTCCTGGCTGGCTGACGAGGACGCAGGAGGCGATGTGTCGTGCTGCCTGCGCCGAATGCCAAGCGAGCATCACGCCATGAGATGCTTACTCAGGAAGTTCATGAGCAACATGGCGATTATCAGCACACCCATCACCACGACCGCGACGTTGGCGACGCGCCGCAACGGCTTGCCGAGTGGGTTCAACTCGATCAGGAAGCGCAACAGCCAAATCACGAGGCCGATGACGACGACGTTGATGACCAGATCAATCAGACCTTCGAGCATGGCAGGCCTTCCTCAATATGTCGGACGGCGCACGCAGTTGCTTCGCCTTCTGCCGAGAATGCACCTGCCGCGCAGGAGCTTCGCTGCGTCGGCAGCGCTTCGTAGTGCAACCGGCTGCAAGTGCATCAAGGGTCGATACCGTTTCATGCGCCATGGCAGCTTGCCAAACTTCCGAATGGGCAACCTCGTCCAGGATGGCTTCTCCCCGTTGATGTAGATCAAGCGGCGCATTCGCCATCGGGAAAGTATCGGCAGGCAAGGAATACCGACGACGAGGAGGCTCATGATGAAAAGGGCTCGCGGAATGCAGATCGCGTTCGTGGCAATCGGGCTGGCATGCGGATTTGGCGCGATCAATTGGACGGAAAGCGACGGCCTGTCGCTCGTGCAAAGCGCGGAAGCCAGGGTCGGTCGACCGGCAACACCGATGAGCGTCGCAGGCGTGGCGCGCAGACAGACGCGACGGGCGGTCGTAGGAGGAGCTGCGGTCGGCGCAGCGGCTGCCGGTACGGCATGTGTGCGCGTACTCGTGAATGGTTCCTACGTGTGTCGCTGAGAAACGTCTGGGCTTCGGCTTCGATGCCGCGGTCCCAGCCGTTTCGTTCAGGCCTCGCAGCTCGTTCCTGCCGTAGAGCCAATTGGCGCATCCACGGCGCGGAGCACGGGGCCATGGCATCATTGCGCCGCCGGATCGAAAGGACGGTATCGGCCTGATGGCGCGTTCGGCCGAGGATCATTCGATCATGCTCGGAGGCGCAATGGGCATTATCTTCGAGATCAAGCACACCACCACCTACAACTATGCGAGGCCGGTGACGTTTGGCACGCATCGCGCAATGTTCCTGCCGAGGCGCGGAGCGGGCGGGCGCTTGCTAAGCTGGTCCGCAGGCACCAATCTTCGCTCGCGGATCCGGTGGATTAGCGACAGCCTTTCAAACAACATAGCCGAGATCGAGATCGAGGAGCCCGGCAGCGAGTTGATCTTCACGTTTCAGTTTCGGGGCATTCATTTCGGGGCCAAGGACGTGAAGCAGTTCGTGCTGGAGCGGCGGGCCGAGAGAATGCCCGTGCAGTACACGCCGGACGAATGGAACGACCTCGCCGGCTTCATGCGTCCGCATACCGAGGACCCCGACCTCGCCCTCGCAGAGTGGGCCAGGAGCTTTGTGGTCGACGGCAAGACGATCCGTGCTCTCGAGCAGATGCTCGACGCCTTCCGCGACGGATTCAACTACCAGGCTCGGGAGGCGGAGGGGACCCTTGCACCCGCGCAAACGTTGCACGCAAGGTCGGGAACGTGCCGGGACTATGCGTGGCTCATGATCGAGGCCTTGCGCCGGCTTGGCTTCGCAGCTCGCTTTGTCAGCGGTTACATCTATGATGCGGCGCTCGATGGGGGCGAGATCGGGATGGCGGGTTCGGGCGCCACCCATGCGTGGGTGCAGGTGTTCCTGCCCGGTGCCGGTTGGATGAACTACGATCCGACCAATCACATCAACGCCGGATTCGATCTTATTCCCGTCGCGCTCGCGCGGCACCCCGCTCAGGCCGTGCCGCTGGCGGGATCATGGTTGGGAAGCTCCGAGGACAATCTCGGTATGTCAGTGCGCGTCGAGGTCCACAAACTGGGTGACGTTGCTGATCAGTCCGAGGGATAGCTCGGCCGAACGCGACGCCTCGATAGTCGTGGCATAATGCCTGGGGATGTCGGCCCTTCCAAAGGGGACATCGCCCAGGCTTAGAGTTGGTTAGCCGGGAAGGTTCAGGCCGTCACGGCGGGTATCAGTCAACATCCTGCTCAATCTTCATCCTCGGCCTGCGCACGACGTCGCTCCACGACATCGCTCATGTCGTGAAGCACAAGGACCGCGAGGGCCCCCATGCGCTGCCTCTGTTCGGGATTTAGGGTCTTGTAGAGTGGCTGCCACGCCTCGGCGAGTTTATCCAAATCGGCTGATCGTTGAGCCAAGGCCTCCGAGCGTCGTTGCAAGAAGGCGATAGGATCGCGATTGCGCATGGTTTCGACGGCGTTTTGGTCGGCCCGTCTACCCACTGTTTCCGAGATTTTTGCAACACGGGCCTTCCTATCTTCCGCCCTGGCACGAATGGCGCTCTCGACAGGCGGCCAGAGTTTTTCCTGGTCAGGTGTCAGTTGCAATGCGGCCTTGGTCAAATCGATCCGCATGTCCATCAATGTACTCCGGTCCACTGCGTTGAGCTTCTCTGGCGTCGCAGGTGAGGGAGTTTGCGCTCGGGCAATCGACGGTACGGTAAGAAGGAGCGCGGCTGTTCCGATCACTACTACTTTCATCATCGGCGACCTCCTGGGTAAGCGGCCTCCAGCACCACGCCAACAATGGTCGGCAGTGCGATGTCGCATTGATTCAAATCAAGGGACTTGAGGAAAGAATCGTGGCGCGCAGGCAAGTGCGACGACATGTCCGTTCTCGCGCCGGCATTCGGACGAACGAACGTCTACATCAAAGCGTGCGTAAGCAACTGGGCCGCGAAGAGGTAATTGGCGCTGGCGCTTGCTGCCGCGGAATTTGCTCGTCATCGTGCAGGCGCATGGCGTGACGGCGTTCGCGGAGCGGACCTTGATTTGGCTCAAAACCTGTCCTGCATTTGGCTCTTGAATTCCAGGTTGGTACTGAACCACAGCGAGAGGCACAATGATCCGACTATTTGCCATTGTGGGCTTCGCCGTAGCATCTGGTTGGTCGCTGATGTTCATCGCTTGAAAGGATGGAGCATGAAAGCAGCTTCGCTGGGCGTACTCTGGATTGGAATGCTTGCTTCTGCCGAGGTGCTCGCTGCGCCGTGCTCGTCCTATTACATTTCGGAAATCACTCTCGTATCGGCGGTCGACACCGAGGCCGGGCGCGTACAGACGTTTGTCGGATTCGGATCGTCGAAGGAGGAGGCCGAGAACAACGCCCTGGGATCCTGCTCGCACATCCAGCTCGACCTTCAAACATGCCAGGACTCGGATCGCCGCCTAAGTCGCAATGCGCCTTCGGACCAGCCTGACGGCTCGCTTCATCTGAAGTACACGAAGGCGGTGAAGCGCATCACCGGCTGCGACTAGGTGCGTGTCGTGGCGATGGCAGATGACAACGAGCATTTTCCCGAAGTCCGCGGCTTCGGCTCGTTCGATGCAGCTCAAACGCCATGAGCGGGGCGCGTGCTTACCCGGCACTGCCCCAAAAATGGGAAATTGTCGGAAGTACTTGATTTTACTGGCGCACCCGACACGATTCGAACGTGTGACCTTTGCCTTCGGAGGGCAACGCTCTATCCAGCTGAGCTACGGGTGCTAGTGGGGCCTCATTTAGCTGATTGGCGGGGGGCGGGCAACCGCTTCTCGCCGACATCATGTCAGGCCGATTTGCGCCGGATCGGGGCCGGAACTGGCACGCCCGCGCGGCGGAGCCCGGCGAATTCGGCGAGCAGGCGGTCGGCGCCGATGACGCGGTTGCGGCCGAGCCGTTTGGCCGCATAGAGCGCCTCGTCGGCGGCACCCAGCAGCCGGTCCGGGCCGCCGTCGGCTTCGCCCGGAATGTGGCTGGCGACGCCGACGCTCAGGGTGACGTGGTCGCCGGCCCCATTGGCGCCATGGGCGATCGCCAAGGCCATCACCGCGGTGCGGATGTCCTCCGCAACAGTGCAGGCGGCCTCGCCATCCATGTCCGGCAGGATCAGCGCGAATTCTTCCCCGCCATAGCGGCTGGCGAGATCGAGCGGGCGCACGGCATGCCGGCTGACGACCGCAGCGACCGCGCGCAGGCATTCGTCGCCGGTCTGGTGGCCGTGGCGATCGTTGAACAGCTTGAAATGATCGACGTCGGCGAACAGCAGCGCCACCGGCTTCTGCGTCCGCTGGGCGCGGGCCCATTCGCTCATCAGCATCTGGTCGAAGGCGCGGCGGTTCGACAGGCCGGTCAGCCCGTCCTTGGTGGCGAGCTCCTTCAGCGCCGTCTCGGCGCGCTTCTGGTCGGTGAGGTCGCGCAGCGTCTCCACCACCGCGATCAGATGGCCGGCCTCGTCATGGATCGGGCCGGCGTCGATGGCGAGATAGAGCTGGCTGCCGAGCTTGGGCATCACGCACCAGTTCTCCGCGGAAAAGCCAAGCCCGTTATGACCGCGCGCGGCATATTCCGAATAATATTCCGGCAGCTGCTCGGGACGGTCGAGCGCGACGAGGTCGGCAAGGCAGGGCCGCCTGGTCTCGTAGAACGCCTGCCAGTGTCTTGTCGTGCCGATCACCTCGGAGGCGGCAACGCCGGTCAGGCGCTCGCACGCGCGATTCCAGATCACGACGCGGCGTTTGGGGTCGATCACGAAGGTCGGCACCACCAGGTGCTGCATCAGCCGCACGGCATAGGAGTCGGCGACATCGACGATCTTGCGCGATCTTGCCATCAGGCCACCGCCGCCACGCGCACGGCATCGCCCGGGCCGAACAGCTTTCGCACGTCAGCGGCCGGCTTCGGCGCGCTGAACAGATAGCCCTGCATCTCCGTGCAGCCGAGGTTACGCAGCATCTCGCGCTGCGCCTCGGTCTCGACGCCTTCGGCGACCGTGGTCATGTTGCTGGCGGCGGCGATGTTCACCACCGCCTGCACGATCACGGGCGCGCCGCTGGTCTCCGCGATGTCAGCGACGAAGCAGCGGTCGATCTTGATCTTGTCGAACGGGAAGCGCTTGAGATAGCTCAGCGAGGAATAGCCCGTGCCGAAATCGTCGAGCGCGATGCGCACGCCGATCGCGCGCAGCTGGTGCAGGATCGAGAGCGCGGCCTCGTCGTCGCGGATCAGCACGGCCTCGGTGATCTCGAGTTCGAGCCGGCGCGGATCCAGCCCCGACGCGGCGAGCGCGCCGGCGATCCGCAGCGCCAGCGTGTCGCATTTGAGCTGCACCGGCGAGACGTTGACCGCGACGCGCACATGCGCAGGCCAGGTCGCGGCCTCGTTGCAGGCGGTGCGCAGCACCCAGTCGCCGAGCTCGTTGATGAGGCCGGTGTCCTCGGCCACCGGAATGAACTCCGCCGGCGAGACCATGCCGCGCTCGGGATGCCGCCAGCGCAGCAGCGCCTCGCAGCCCGAGACCTCGCCCGAGCGCAGATCGACCAGCGGCTGGTAGTGGATCTCGAAGCCGCCATTCACCAGCGCCCAGCGCAGATCCTGCTCCATGGCGAGGCGCGCCTTGGCGCTCGCGTCCATCTCCGGCTCGAAGAAGCGGTGGGTGCGGCGTCCCTCGGCCTTGGCGCCGTACATCGCAAGGTCGGCGTTCTTGATGAGCTGGTCGAGATCGGCCCCGTCCTGCGGCGCCAGCGCGATCCCGATGCTGGCATCGGTGGAGAGCTGGTGGCCGAGGCAGTGATACGGCTGCCGGATCGCCTCGTAGATCCGCGTCACGAAGGACAGCACGTCCGCAGAGGACTGGATCCCGGTCTGGATCACGGCGAATTCGTCGCCGCCGAGCCGCGCGATCAGATCGTCCTTCTTGAGGCAGCCGCGCAGGCGGGTCGCGATCGCCTTGAGCAGCTCGTCGCCGACATGATGACCGAGCGAATCGTTGATGCCCTTGAATTCGTCGACGTCGATATAGAGCAGCGCGAACTGGCAGCCATCCGCGACCTTGGCCAGCTCGCGTTCGATCTGCTCGCGGAACAGCGTGCGGTTCGGCAGGTCGGTCAGCGCATCGTAATGCGCCATATGCGCGATCTTGTCGTGGGCGCGCCGCCGCTCGGTGACGTCCTCGATGACGCTGATGAGATAGCGCGGCTCGCCGGACTCGTCGCGGATGCCGATCCGCGTCGAGGTGATATAGCGCATCCCCTTGGTCTGGCTCGGCCAGGGATGCTCGTCCTTGAACAATCCGGTGTCGGCGCCTTGCAGCGCCTCGCTGTCGTCCTCGGTGACGCGCCTCGCCGTCTCCTCCGGGTAGACGTCGAGGGGAGTCTTGCCGACGATGGCTTCGCGCGATCGGCCGAACTGCTCCTCGGCGGTCCGGTTGACCAGCAGATATTGCCGCGTCCGGGCGTCCTTCACCGTGATCTGCGAGGGGATATGGTCGATGATCTCGCGCAGGAACGTGTAGTTGCGGTCGCGCTCCTGCTCCAGATTGCGCCGCTCGGTGATCTCCTCGATGGTGGCGACCCATCCGCCTTGCGCGAGCGGGGTGTTGATGACCTGGAAGGCGCGGCCGTTCGGCAAATGATGGGTTCGCGTGGAGACCGTGCCATCGGCCACCACCCGCATCACGTCGGCGCAGAACACCTCGACGTCGCCATCGAACGCGCCGCGCTCCTTGCGGTGACGCATGGCCTCGAGGATGTGGCAGCCGGGCTTGATGACGTCGTGGGACAGGCCGAACATGTCGGCATAGCGGCGGTTGCAGATGACGATGTAGCCGTTCGCGTCGTACAGGATCAGCCCTTGCGACATGTTGTTGAGGGCGGTGTCGAGCCGCTGCCGCTCCGCTTCGATCCGCGCCTGGGCGTCGCGATTCTGCCGGTTGATCTGGCGGATGATCAGATAGAGGATCATCGCGATCACGGCGGCCGAGAGCGTCGCGGTCGTGACCATGAAGCCGGTCTGCTGCCGCCAGTCGGCCAGCGCAGCGCTCATGGTGTTGGTGGCGACGATGACCAGCGGAAAATGGTTCAACGAGGCGGCCGAGCCCAGCCGCTCCTCGCCGTCAACAGGACTCCTGACGCGAAGCGTGTGCTGGCCGCCTTTGGTCAGCACCTTCTGCATCAGCGGTGCCGTCTTGAAGCTCCTGCCGATCAGCTCCTCGACATGCGGATAGCGCGCCAGCATCTTGCCTTCGCGGTCGAACAGCGCAATCGCCGTGCCTTCGGCCAGCGCCACGGATGCGAAATAGTTCTGGTAGGTGTCCGGATCGATGCGGCGGACCATCGCGCCGAAGAAAGTGCCGTCGGTCCCGTGCAGCCGCCGCGCCACGATCGTGGTCCACTTGCCGATGATGAAGCTGCGGACCGACTCCAGGATGACCGGCTCGGACATCGGATCCGACTTGAAGGTCTGGAAATAGGCGCGCGAGGAGACGTTGATCTTGGGCAGCGGCTGGCTTCGCGACCAGTTGATCAACTCGCCGTCGGCATCGTAGATCGCGATGTCGCCGAGATAGGAGACCGAGCTGATCTTGCTGCGCAGCATCTGGTTCGCGGCCGGTCCTGTCATGCGCTCGCGGAACATGGCGGCCGAATTGATCTCCGGCAGGTTCATTTGTCCGATCAGATCGGCGGCGACGACGTCGGAATCTTCGAACTGCTGATCGAAGTGGCGCGCGATCAGCTGCACGGTGTTTTCCAGCTCGCGCTCGCGATTGACGAGGGTCCGCTCGCGGAATTCGCCGATGGCCATGGCGGTCACGGCGAAGATCCCCGCGACCAGCAACACGCCGCACAGGGTCAGCCACAGCACCGGCCCGCGCCGAAGCGCTGCCTCCCAGCCGCCCCGAGCGGCTAGGGACATTCCGGTTGCCATCCCTGTAAAGACCTGGCGCATTCCCCCTCCCTGGAGGGACAGAATTACACCGCACAAATGGGGTAAACCTTAGGAAAGCCAGTTACCTAAGCATTAATCCGGTTGCGCGGACGCGCTCCCATGCAGCGGTACGGGAATCACGCCGCGGTTGTGCAACGCGCGCAGCAACCGCTGCGCTGCATCATTAATCGTAGCTTAATGCGAGGCGCCCGTGCTCTTGTCGCTGCCGCCATTGCGGAGACGTCCGACCACGCCGGTCGGGAAGAAATAGACGCTGGCGATGAACAGCAGCCCGAGCCACAACAGCCAGCGGTCCGGATGCAACAGCCCCGGCAGCAGCGGCAGGCCGGCTTCGCTCGCCGCCTTGGAGGCAACGCCCATCAGCGATTGCAGGTAGTTCTGCGCAAGGATGAAGATGGTGGCGCCGATGATCGCGCCGTAGATCGTGCCCATGCCGCCGATCACGACCATCAGCAGGATATCCAGCATGATGGAGAAGCTGAGCGAGGTGTCGGGGCCGGCATAGCGCAGCCACAGCGCGTTCAAGATGCCGGCGCCGGCAGCAACCAGCGCCGCGAGGCAATTGGCGTAGGTGAGGTGGAAGACGGTGCGGAAGCCGAGCGCCTCGGCGCGGAAACGATTCTCGCGGATCGCCTGCAGCACGCGCCCGAACGGCGAGTTCACCACCCGCAGCAGCGCAAGGATCATCAGCGCCGAGATCGCGAACACCAGGTAGAAGGTCAGGGTGCGGCCGTTGATCTCGAAGCCGAACAGGTTTTTCGAGATCAGCACCGTGCCAGGACGCAGCAGCTCGGGCAATTGAAAGCTGCGCCCGTCCTCGCCGCCGGTCAGCCAGGACAGTTGCGAGGCCAGCACCTGGAAGGCGGAGGCGACCGCGAGCGTGATCATGGCAAAGAAGATCGCGGCCACCCGCAGCGAGAACAGGCCGATCGCGAGCGCCAGCAGCGCGGCGAGCGGCAGGCCGACGACGATGCCGGTTGCGACCGCCGCCCAGTTCGGGCCCATGCCGTACAGCGCGATCGCGATGGCGTAGCTGCCGATGCCGTAGAACATGGTGTGGGCGAACGACACCGAGCCGGTATAGCCGAGCAGCAGATCGTAGGAGGCGACCAGCGCGGCGAAGACGCAGATTTTTGCTGCGACATTCAGCGCCTTGGCCCCCGGGAACAGGAATGGCGTCGCCGCCAGCGCCAGGATGATGACGACGAGGAGGAGGGTGAGCACGCGGCTCCGCGGCGGATCGCCGGAAAGGATCATCATCGGCTGGTCACCGCATAGAGGCCGCGCGGCCGCCACATCAGAATGGCGACCATCAGTAGGATGTTGGAGACGAGGGCGAGTTTCGGCACCAGGAAGCCGCCGTAATTGGCGACCATCGCAACCAAAATCGCGCCGATGAAGCAGCCGCCGATCGACCCTAAACCCCCGATGATGACCACGATGAAGATCAGGACGGTGAGGTCGTCGCTCATGGAGGCGTGGACCTGCTCGCGGTAGAGCGCCCACATCACGCCGCCGAGGCCGGCCAGCGCCGAGCCCGTCATGAACACGCCGAGGAACAGGCGGCGGATGCGATAGCCGAGCGCCTCGACCATCTCGCGGTTCTCGACGCCGGCGCGGATCAGGAGGCCGAGCTTGGTGCGGTTGAGCACGAGCTGGATCGCGATGAAGACGGCAAGGCCAATCAGCATTGCCAGCACGCGGTATTTGGCAATCGCGACGTCACCGAGGATGAAGGAGCCGCGCAGCGAGGCCGGCAGCGGCATCGGGATGATCTGCGGGCCCCAAAGGGCATAAAGCGTCTGCTCGGCGACGATCAGGCCGCCGGTCGTCATCAGAATCTGCTTCAGATGCTGGCCGTAGACTGGCAGGATCAGCACGCGTTCGACGATCAGGCCGAGCGCGCCGGAGACCGCCATGGACAGCAGCGCGGCTGGGGCCAGCACTGCAAGGTTCATCCAGAGCGAATCCGCCTGGATGGAGGCCGCGAACGGTGCCAGCACCAGCGTTGCGACATAGGCGCCGACGGCGATGAAGGCGCCATGGCCGAAATTGAGCACGTCCATCAGGCCGAAAACGAGAGTAAGCCCGGAGGCCATGATGAAGATCATCATGCCCATGGCGAGGCTCGCCGCGGTCAAGGTCAGCCAGGACGAGGTCGATCCGATCAGCGGGATCATCAGGAGCGCGAGCGCGATCGGCAGCAGGATCGGCGCTAGGTCGCGCTTCGGCTTCGGCAGCGGATCGGTTGCGGCAAGGTCAGTCACTGATGCGCCTCCAGGCTCAGGCCGAGCAGCCGCTCTTGCAGCGGCACGTCGGCGGCGAGCGCCGCCATCTCGCCGCGGTGGACGATGGTGCCGTTGTCCATCACCAGCACATTGTCGCCCAGCTCGCGGGCGGCGAAGAAATTCTGTTCGACGAGAAGAATCGTCGCGCCCTTGCGCTTGATCTCTTTCAGGCACTCGATCAGCGCCATCACGATGGCGGGCGCGAGGCCCTTGGTCGGCTCGTCGATCAAGAGCAGCTTGCGCGGCTCGATGATCGCGCGTGCGATGGACAACATTTGTTTTTGTCCGCCCGAGAGACTTCCCGCCCGCGACAGCCAGAAGCGGCGCAGCGCCGGAAAGAAGCCAAAGATCCATTCCAGTTGCCTGTCATCCAGCGGCGCGTCACGCGCTGCGAGGACGAGATTTTCCTTCACCGTGAGGTCGGAGAACACCGCCATGCTCTCGGGCACGTAGCCGACGCCGAGCCGGGCGATGTCGGGCGTCGCGCGGCTTTCGATGCGCTCGCCGGCGAGGGTAATCTCGCCGGAGGAGGCCTGCCACAGGCCCATGATGGTGCGCAGCGTCGTGGTCTTACCGGCGCCGTTGCGGCCGAGCAGCATCGTGACCTGTCCTTGCGGGACGGCGAGATCGATGCCCTGGAGGATGTGGTAGCGCCCGATATGGGTATGCACGCCGGAGAGTTTTAAGAGGTCGGTCATGCAGCACTCTTCGGGGCGACGCCGAGATAGGCTTCCTGCACGATCGGCGAGGCGATCACCTCGGCCGGCGGGCCATCGGCGACGAGCTGGCCGTTATGCAGCACGATGATGCGGTCGGCGAGCGAGCGCACCACGTCCATCTTGTGCTCGACGAGGAGAATGATCTTGCTCTTGTCCTGCTTCAGCTGCGCAATCAAGTTCAGCACGACAGGCACCTCGTCGATGCTCATGCCCGCGGTCGGCTCGTCGAACATGAACACTTTCGGCTCCAGCGCGATCATCAGGGCGACCTCGAGCTTGCGCTGGTCGCCATGCGATAGCGCGGTCGCGGCGACGCCGCGGCGATTGCCGAGCGCGACCTGGTCGAGGATGCCGTCGGCGCGTGCGATCAGGTCACGGCGGACCATCCAGGGCCGCAGCATGTCGTAATGCGTGCCGTTCGCGGCTTGCACGGCGAGGCGGACGTTCTCTTCCACCGTCAGGTTCGGGAACAGGTTGGTCAGCTGGAAGGCACGGCCGAGGCCCGCGCGCGTGCGCAAGGGCGCAGAATGCTGGGTGATGTCGGTGCCGCCAAACAGGATGCTGCCGCTGGAGGCGCGAAGCTGGCCCGAGATCAGATTGAAATAGGTGGTCTTGCCGGCGCCGTTCGGCCCGACGATGGCGGTCAGCTCGCCCGGGCGGAACGTGCAGGTGACGTTGTTGACCGCGACATGGCCGCCGAAGCGAATGGTGAGGTCGCGGGTTTCGAGGGTGAGAGACATCAGGAATTTCGATCGGATTTGGATGAAGGTCTATCCACGATCACAGTGGGCTCCCTCCCCCGCTTGCGGGGGAGGGGCGGGGAGAGGGTGTTTCCGCAGGCGAGAACCCCCAAGAGGAGAAAGCCCTCACCCGGATCGCATCTAAGGATGCGATCCGACCTCTCCCGCAAGCGGGAGAGGTGAGAGAGCTCAGCGCTTGTTCTTCACCGGAACGTCCATGTCCTCGATCTTCAACTCGCGCACCGGCTCGAGCACGGCCCAGGCGACGTTCGGATCGACCTTGACCTTGAAGTGATACATGCTCTGCAGCGCCTGATGGTCCTCTTTCCGGAACACCATCTTGCCCTTCGGCGTGTCGAACTCCATGCCTTCCATCGCGGTGATCAGCTTCTCGGTGTCGGTCGACTTCGCCTTGGTGACGGCGGCGACGACGGACATCGCCGCGGCAAAGCCGCCCGCGGTGAAGAAGTCCGGCGGCGCGTTGAAGCGCTTCTGGTGCTCGGCAACGAACCAGTCGTTCACCGGGTTCTTCGGGATGTCGTAGTAGTAATAGGTGGCGCCTTCCATGCCGGGCAGGCCCTTATAGGCGGCGAGCGCCGGCAGGATGTTGCCGCCGGTGGAGAGCTCGATGCCGTAGCGCTTCGGGTCCATGTCCTGGAGCTTTGCCAGCGGATTGCCGGCGCCGGCCCAGATCACCCAGATCACCTTGCGGCCCGGCTTGTCCTTCAGCGCATCGAACAGGCGCTGGCCGACCGCGGTGAAGTCCGTGGTCGAGGTCGGGGCATATTCTTCGGCGGCGAGCGTCGCGCCGGTCTTGGCCAGCGCTTCCTTGAAGGCGGCGACGCCGTCGCGGCCGAAGGCGTAGTCCTGCGCCAGCGTCGCAACGGTGACGCCCTGCTTGCCGATCGCGACCGCGTTCGAGATCGCGTCCTGCGAGGAGTTGCGGGCGGTGCGGAAGATGTAGCGATTCCACTTCTCGCCGGTAATCTGGTCCGCGACCGCGGGCTCGACGATCAGGATCTTCTTGTTCTCCTCGGCGACGGGGAGAATGGCGAGCGCGGCGGCCGACGAGGTCGTGCCGATCGCGATGTCGGCCTTGTCGTCCTGATAGGCTTCCGCGAGCGCGGCCTTGGACAGGTCCGGCTTGCCCTGGTCGTCCTTGGTGATGACGACGATCTTGCGGCCGTCGATCGTCATGGTGCCCTTGGTGGCGTATTCAAAACCCATCTGCAGGCCGGTCTCGGTCTGCTTGGCATAGGCCTCGAGCGGGCCGGTCTTGCCGTAGATCAGCGCGACCTTGAGATCATCGGCCTGCGCGGAGGCACTCGCGGCGAGGGCGAGAATGGTTGTTGTTATGATGAGCGATCGACGCACGATGGTCCCTCCTGATTCAAAGTTTCTCGGCAACAGCGATTTGCACAAGCTTGCGAACATTGCAATTGCACCTTCCGGCGAAGCGCGTCGACATGCGGGCCTGCATCATTTTTGAGCCTGCCGCAGGGCGTGGGATGCGCCGGCCGCGGCAGCTCCCTCGACTTGACGCCAGTCCGACTGCGCCTCGTCCGCGCTTTCGAAAATATGCGGCGCAACGCCGCGCCGCTCCAGCGCTTCGCCGAGCTTGATGCGCAGGAACCCCGATGTGGTGTAGCGCGACACGCCGGAATAGAAGCGATCGACCAGGCTGCGGACCATGGCCGAATAATCGTCCATCAGCTCCGGCAGGATGGAAAAGTTGTCATAATTGACGATGGCGTAGACCCGGCGGCCGAGCGGGGCGAGCCTCGCCTCGACGATGGCGGCGATGGTGTCGATCTCGGCCCGGCTGCGCAGCGGATAGCGTTCCAGATTAACGAAGAACAGGTTCTGCTGCTCGTCCAGCGAGAAGCGCTGGTCGAGCGGGATGGTGAGCAGTCGCTCGCGCAGCTCCATCAGGCCGTCGCGGAAGATGCGCTCGTCCATCAGCATGGGATCGCGCGGGATCAGCGGCTTGAAATCCATCAGGTGCAGGATGTCGCGCTCGATGTCGATGCCCGGCGCGACCTCGGTGAGCTCGAGCCCGTCGGGGCGCAGCACGAAGACGCAGCGCTCGGTGACATAGAGCACGCGCTGCCCGCGTGCCGCCGAGACGGCGCCGCTGAAGGTCACGTGCTCGACATGGTCGACGAATTTGCGCGAGCTGGCTTCCTCGAGGATCGACAGCCTGCCGTCGTTCACCGCAATGCGCTGCCGGCCCGCACCGAAGGTGCCGACGAAGACGACCTCCTTGGCGTTTTGGCTGATGTTGATGAAGCCGCCGGCACCCGCGAGCTTCGGGCCGAACTTGCTGACATTGAGGTTGCCTGCGCGGTCAACCTGGGCGAGGCCGAGGAAGGCCGCATCGAGACCACCGCCGTCGTAGAAGTCGAACTGGTAAGGCTGGTCGATCACCGCCTGGGTGTTGATCGCCGCGCCGAAATCGATGCCGCTCGCCGGGATGCCGCCGATCACGCCGGGCTCCGCCGTCAGCGTGATCAGATCGATGATCCGCTCTTCATTGGCGACCGAGGCGATTCCCTCCGGCATGCCGATGCCGAGATTGACGACGCTGTTGGCCTTCAGCTCGAGCGCCGCGCGCCGTGCGATGACCTTGCGCTCGCTGACCGGCATCACCGGCAGCGAAGCGGCGCGGACGCGGATCTCGCTCGAATAGGCCGGATTGTAGGGCGTGCCGAACGTCTGCCAATGATTCTCAGGTTTCGCCACGACGACGCAGTCGACGAGGATGCCGGGGATCTTGACCTGGCGCGGATTGAGGCTGCCGCTCTCGGCGACGCGCTCGACCTGGGCGATGACGATGCCGCCGGAATTATGCGCCGCCATGGCGATGGCGAGCGCTTCCAGCGTCAGCGCCTCTTTCTCCATGGTGAGGTTGCCGTCGGCATCGCCGGTGGTGGCGCGAATGATGCCGACGTCGATTGGAAATGTCTTATACAGCAGGCAGTCCTCGTCGCCGATCCGGATCAGCTCGACCAGCTCTTCGGTGGTGCGCGCATTGAGCTTGCCGCCGCCGTGCCGGGGGTCGACGAAGGTGCCCATGCCGACGCGGGTGATGTGGCCGGGCCGGTGGGCGGCGATGTCGCGGAACAGATGCGTGATCACGCCCTGCGGCAGGTTATAGGCCTCGATCTGGTTTGCGATCGCGAGCTGCTGCAATTTCGGCGCAAGCCCCCAATGGCCGCCGATCACGCGCCGGACCAGGCCCTCATGCGCGAAATGATTGAGGCCGCGATGCTGGCCGTCGCCCTGGCCCGCCGCATAGACCAGCGTCAGATTGCGCGGCTTGCCTTGCGTATAGGGCGCATCGCCCTCATTGGAGAGATAGAGCTCCTCCAGCGCGATCGCGATCTCCTCGGCAAAGCCGATGCCGACGAAGCCGCCGGTCGCCACGGTATCGCCGTCGCGGATCAGCATGACCGCTTCCGCTGCACTGACGACCTTGCCCTTCTCGGCGTTGCGCAAATAGGGCAAGGCAGGATGCTGGCTCATGGCATTCCCTCCCATGTCTGTTGCGGACTGCATGCCCGTTCTTCTCGCTTGGCTCTATTGGTATCGCGTGGAGCGGCTGGCGACCAGCCGCTCCGGCGTCGCGGGGCAGCCCATTCAGGACTGAGGCGTCTTGCGCGTTTCGGTGGCGAAATAGACCGACACGACGGTAATGATCGCCAGCGCAATCATGTAGAGCGAGATCGGCCAGGTCGCCGGCGCGTAGGCCGTCATCAATCCCGTCGCGATCAGCGGCGACAATGCGCCGGCGAAGATCGAGGCGAGATTGTAGCCGAGCGAGACGCCGCTATAGCGCACCTTGGTGCCGAACAGCTCCGACAGGAAGCTCGCCTGCGGCCCATACATCGCGGCATGGCCGACGGCGAGGCCGAGCACGATCGCGATCCAGGCATATTGCGGGTTCTTGGTCGCAAGCAGCATGAACAGCGGGAACGACATCAGCGCCGAGAACACCGCGCCGAAGATATAGACCGGCCGCCGCCCGACGCGGTCGGAGAGCGCGCCGAAGGCGGGGATGGTGAAGGTCTCGATCGCGGCGCCGATCAGGACGCCGTTGAGCATGTCCTGCTTGTTCATGCCGAGCGATTGCGTCGCGTAGGCGAGCACGAAGGTGGCGTAGATGTAGAAGAAGCCGTTCTCGGCAAAGCGCGCGCCCATCGCGAGCAGGATGTTCTTCGGGTACATCCGGATCGCCTCCAGGATCGGCATCTTCACCTCCTGCTTGGTGTCCTTGACCTTCTGGAACTCCGGCGATTCCGCGATGGTGAAGCGGATCCACAGGCCGACCAGCACCAGCGCGATCGAGAACAGGAACGGGATGCGCCAGCCCCAGGCATAGAGCTGGGCGTCGGTCAGCAGCGCCGAGACCACCGAGAACACCAGCGTGCCGAGCACGAGGCCGAGCGGCGCCCCGAGCTGTGGCCAGCTGCCGTAAAAACCCTTCTTGTCCGCGGGCGCATGCTCGACCGCCATCAGCACCGCGCCGCCCCATTCGCCCCCTAAGCCAAAGCCCTGGACCAGGCGGCACGTCACCAGCAGGATCGCGGCCCAGATGCCCGCGGTCTCATAGGTCGGCAGGAAGCCGATCGCCGCGGTCGCCGCGCCCATGATCAGCAGCGTCAGATAGAGCATGGTCTTGCGGCCGATCTTGTCGCCGTAATGCCCGAACACGACGCCGCCGAGCGGGCGCGCGATGAAGCCAAGCGCGTAGGTCGCGAACGCCAGCAGCGTTCCCATCATCGGGTCGAAGGTCGGAAAGAACAGCTTGTTGAAGATCAGCGCGGCGGCGGTGCCGTAGAGGAAGAAGTCGTACCACTCGATGGCCGTGCCGATCAGGCTCGCGGTGGCGACCGTGACGTGCGAGGGCTGTTTCGCCTGAAGCTGATGAACTGAGATCGCTTCACTCATCTTGCGTCCTCCCTGGTTTTGCGAATGCGCATGTGCGGCATGCGTCATTGTGCAAAGCAAAGAGCAAGCGCCGCGCCAGATGCCGCGGACCTGGGCAAAATGCCGGAAAATCCAGCAGATTCAGCGTCCGCGCCGGAATGGAGGTGCAAATCGCCGTGTCCGGAATCCGAGACTCCGGACACTCCAAGTCTCGAAACTCAGACGGAGGCGGGACCCGAGGCGAGGCCGAACTTGGCGAGCTTCTTGTAGAAGGTCGCGCGCGAGATCCGCAGCATCCGCGCGGCCTCGGCGATCTGGCCGTTGCTGGCGGCGAGCGCCTGTTCGAGCGTGTGCTTCTCGAACTCGGCCTCGGCTTCGGCATAGGGCACCACTGCTCCGGCCGGGCGCGAAGGCGCCGCGACCCTGACCTCGGCGCCGACGGGAAGGATGCGCGCGACGTCGTCGCCGGTCAGCCGTCCGGAATCGCTCAGGATCAGCGCGCGCTCCAGGATATTGCGGAGCTCGCGGACATTGCCGGGCCAGTCGTAGCGCGCCAGCGCCGCGAGCGCGCTCGGCGTGATCCTGGCGTTGACGTAGTCGCCGGATGCGCTGATGTCCTCGAGCAGCCGGGCGCAGATATCGGGGAGATCGTCCAGGCAGTCCCGCAGCGGCGGCAGGTCGATCGAGAGCACGTTGAGGCGGTAATAGAGATCGGGCCGGAACGCGCCGTCGCTGACGCGCTTGCGCAGATCGACATTGGTGGCGGCGACGACGCGCACATCGACCTTGGAGATCTTGTCCGAGCCGAGCGGCTCGATCTCGCGCTCCTGCAGCACGCGCAAGAGCTTGGCCTGCAATTGCAGCGGCATCTCGCCGATCTCGTCGAGGAACAGCGTGCCGCCGTCGGCAATGCGGAATTTTCCCTCGCGCCCCCTGCGGTCGGCGCCGGTATAGGCGCCCGGCGCGGTGCCGAAGAACTCCGATTCGATCAGCGTGTCGGGCACGGCCGCGACATTGACGCTGACGAACGGCTTCTCGGCGCGCGAGGAGGCATTGTGGATGGCCTGCGCCAGCATCTCCTTGCCGGTTCCGGTCTCGCCGGTGAGCAGCACGGTCACGCTCTGGCGCGCGGCGCGGCTTGCAAGCTGCTTGGCCTGCGCGATGGCCGGCGTGGTGCCGACGAAATCGGCGAAGGTGAAGCGCGCCGCGCGGGCGTTGGACAATTGCCGCCGCGCCAGCCGCAGATCGCTCTCGAGCTGGGCGACGCGGGCGAGCAGGGGCTTGAGGCTTTCGAGATGGTCGTAGAGCACGAACCCGATCGCGCCGATCAGCTTGCCGTTCTCGTCCTCGATCGGCATGCGGGTGACGACCAGCTGCTCGCCGCCGAGCTCCATGATGTCGAGCAGGATCGGCTCGCCGGTCTCGGCCACCTTCCGCATCAGGCTGTTCGGAATGACCTCCTCGATCGGCCGTCCCATCGCCTCGGATGTGTGCTTGAGGCCGAGCGCCGCAAGATATTTCTCGTTGACGTAGACCACCCGCCCGCCGCGATCGATCGCGATCGCGCCCTCGCAGAGCTTCTCCAGCCGCTCGAACAGCGTCTCCATCGCGCGCGCGCGAAGATAGGCGGGATCGCTGACGGAGGATGAGGTGGACATGACATACCCCAGGGGAGGTCCGCCTGTGTATTAGCAAAAGGGCAGCAATTTCAAAGGGGGAAATGGCACGCAAGCCAGCTCAGCAATTGCCGTCGTTTCGGGGCGCGAAGCGAACCCGGGACCCATACCCACAGGAAGAGGTTTGGCGAAGACTCGGAGTGGGAGCCTCGCGCCTAACCGCTCCCTGTGGTTATGGGTCCCGGGCTCGCGCTTCGCGCGCCCCGGGACGACAGCGAGATCGTCGCGCCGTTGCCCTACCGCCGATACCTGCTCGCCCGCGAATAGCCCTGGCGGTTCTGCTGCATCGGGCGGCTCGCCACGCTGGCGCGGGACTCGCTCGAGGCAGGCGTCGCGAGCTTCAGCTCCTCCAGGAAGATGGGCCGCGAGAAGTAATAGCCCTGGGCGTAGCGGATCTTGGTCGCAGCCTGGAGATAGGCGAGCTCCTTGTAGGATTCGAGGCCTTCGGCGATCACGGTCATGCCGAGCGCCTCGCTCAAGGATTCGATCGCGCGCAGGATGCCCTGGCTGCGCGGACGCTTATGGATGTCGGTGATGAAGGAGCGGTCGATCTTGATCTCGTCCGCTGTGATGTCGGCCAGCGCCGAGAGCGAGGAATAGCCGGTGCCGAAATCATCGATCGAGATGCCGACGCCGAGCTTGCGGAACATCGGCAGGATCTCGGCCTGGAAATGATTCTTGGCGACGAAGGCGTCTTCCGTCACCTCGATCATGAACCGCTTGGGAAAGCCGGTGTCGTCGAGCGCCTGCGCGAAGCTGCGCATGAATTCGGGATTGCCGGCCTGCTTGGCCGCGACGTTGATGCTGATGGTCGCTTCCGGGCCGAACGTGTCGTTGATCAGGTCGATCGACTTGACGATCTCGGCCAGCACCAGATGGGTCAGCTCGTCGATCAGCCCGAGCTCGCTCGCGAGATTGATGAACGAGCCCGGCGCCTGGATCACGCCCTCGTCGTCGCGCAGGCGCACCAATGCCTCGATGCCCTTCACGGCCTGCGTGCGGATGTCGACCTTGGACTGGAACGCGCAACAGAATCGCTTTTCGAGGATGGCGAGCCGCAGCGATTGCTCGATCTTCGTCCGCGCCAGCGCCTCCCGCTCCATGCTGGAATCGAAGAAGGCCGCCGATCCCTTGCCGTCGTTCTTGATGCGGTACATCGCGATGTCGGCGTTCTGGCGCAGCGTCTCGAAATTGCGTCCGTGATCGGGATAGAGGCTGATGCCGACCGAGGTGGAGGCGAAGACTTCCGAATTGTCGATGAAGAACGGTGCGGTCAGCCGCTCCAGCGTCGACTGCATGAATTCGGCGACTTCCTCCTGGCTCTGGATCGGGGCGAGCAGCAGCAGGAACTCGTCGCCGGAGATGCGCGACAGCATGTCGGAATCGCGCAAGTCCCGCCCGAGCCGCTTCGACAGCTCGACCAGCAGCGCATCGCCGACGGCGTGGCCGTAATAGTCGTTGATGTGCTTGAAATTGTCGACGTCGAGAAAGGCCAGCGCAAAGCGATCGCCGCCGCGCTCGCGCGCCAGCAGGCTGTTGGCGCGATGCTCGATCACGCGCCGCGAGGGCAGGCCGGTCAGCTCGTCGAAATAGGCCGAGCGGAACAGCTGGTCCTCGAAATTCTTCTGCTCGGTGATGTCGGAGGAGGCCGAGATCAGGAGCTCGCGTCCGGCGAGGCGAACGGGGCGATGGGTCGTGAGCAGCACCTGGCGCGCGGCGCCTTCGTGCAGCGCTTCCTCGGTGACGACGGCTTGGCCGGCGCTCAGCGCCTGGCGGCAGGCTTCGCGGCGCGGCGAAAGATCGGGGGAGGGACGGCTGCCGTCCATGCCGAGCTGGGCGGCCGCTGCATCGTTAACCAGCAGAAGCTTGCCTTCGGCGTCCTGCACGGTCAGGCCGGCAGGCAGCATTCTAACGATTTCCTTGAGAAATCCGAGCTCGGCTTCACTCGCGCCGGAATATTTGTTGTCGTTCATAGAAGTCATGAATCTTGTTGTTTCAGCGCGCCTTTGCAATGGCTGCGATCTTGCGTGGTTCCCTCTTAAGTTTGGTTAAGGGGTCCGCAGAAATACGGGGGTGTTTTCGAGGAAACTTGCGGCGATGCGACACGCGCTGTCGATCGTCATTAACAGAGCGTCAATGCCACTTGCGAAAGCGCGGGCGGCGCGCGCGGTTGTCTTTCGCTTGTTTCGTTCTCGTTGCGTGATCAAAGGTCGTCATGCCCGGGACATAGGCGAGCGAAGCGACGCCGTCCTTCGGACGGCTATGCCCGGCCATGGCGCTGTGGATGCTTCGGTGACTCGATCGAGTTCGCTATCCGCCTAGCCGCTCTTGGGAATGCGACATTGCATGATGCAATGCAGGCCGGTCTGAAGATACGAGATCTCGGTCTTGCCCTCGAAGGCGAACAGGGCCGACTTCAGCAGTTTGGTGCCGAAGCCCGGCGCCGACACCTCGCCGACGCTCGGGCCTTCGGTTTCATCCCAGGTGATGGTGAGGCGATCGCCGTTGACGGTCCACGAGACCTGCAACAAGCCGCGCGGCGAGGAGAACGCGCCATATTTGCCCGCATTGGTAGCGAGCTCGTGAAACATCAATGACAGCGTGACCGCGAGCTTCGGCGGCAGGAACAGCCGGTCGCCGTTGAGCGTAAAGCGGACGTGGCCGTAGGGCCCGAGCTCCGCGATCAGCAGATCGCGGATGTCGCAGCCACCCTTGTCGATCCGCGAGATCAGATCGTCGGTCGTGGCCAGCGACCGCAGCCGCGGGTCGATCCGGGCCCACACCTGCGGCTGGTCATGCAGCACCTGGTGCATCACGGCGTGCACAGTCGACAGCTTGTTCTTCAGCCGGTGCTGGAGCTCCTCGACCAGGAGCTTGCGATACTCCTCTTCCTCGATCAGCCGCCTGGAGATCCGGCGTTGCTCGACCAGGAGCGAGCGATAGTGCTCGACGCCCCAGATGGTGAGCGCGCAGACCGCCCAATACAGCGCCAGCAGGGCAAATCGCGCGCGATCGGCAAAGGCATCGCCGAAATTCACGACGACGCCGAGCACGCCGCCGACGATCGCCGTCAAGATGCCGATCCGGAAGCCGCCGAAGGCGGTAGCAAAGAACACGGCAGGAAAGTAGGGGGTGAAGTAGACGTCGGGCCGCACTTGCGCGAGTCCCCAACGCGCCAGCGTCGCAACCAGCACGCAGGTGGTCGCAAAGGCGAGGCTCAGGCCGAGTGATGGCGGCGCCATGCCCTGCCAGCCCTTGCGGAATTCGTCGATCAGCTTCTCCATGCGCGGCCCGGTCGCGATCTGCATTCGCCATGAATGTTACGCATGTCGCCAGCGCAAGCAAAGCTTGCCTTGTCGAAAGTCGGCAGGAATAGTGAGCACCGCGGAGCCGTCATGCTCGGTGTCCGCCATTTGGCATCAAAAAGTTCAAAAACAGGGACATTCCATGGGCAGGCTGGACGGCAAGGTGGCGGTGATCACGGGCGCGACGAGCGGCATCGGATTGCGGACTGCGGAAGTCTTCGTTGTCGAAGGTGCCAAAATTGTGATCGCGGGGCGGCGACTACCGGAAGGCGAGGCGCTGGCCACGCGGCTCGGGTCCAACTGCATCTTCCGCCAGACCGACGTGACGGTCGAAGCGCAGATGCAGGCGCTGATCGCGCTGGCGGTGGAGAAATTCGGTCGGGTCGACTGTCTCTTCAACAATGCCGGCGGCCCGGCGCAGACCGGGGGCATCGAGGGCCTCGAGGTCGAGCGCTTCGACGCGGCGATGGCGACCCTGGTCCGCAGCGTCATGCTCGGCATGAAGCACGCGGCGCCCTACATGAAGAAGCAGGGTTCCGGCAGCATCATCAACAATGGCAGCATCGCCGGCCGCCTCGCCGGCTTCTCCTCGTCGGTCGTCTATGGCGCGGCCAAGGCGGCGGTGATCCATCTCACCAAATGCGTGGCGATGGAGCTCGGCGAATCGAATGTGCGCGTCAACTCGATCTCGCCCGGCGCGATCGCGACCGGCATTTTCGGCAAGGCGCTCGGACTATCGACCGACGCCGCCGAGAAGACGCCGGCGGTGATGCGCGAGGTCTACAAGACCGCGCAGCCGATCCCGCGTGCGGGCCTGCCTGACGACATCGCCCACGCCGCGGTGTTCCTGGCCAGCGACGAATCCAGCTTCATCAACGGCCACGACCTCGTCATCGACGGCGCCATGACCAGCGGCCGCAACTGGAGCCAGCAGCAGCAGGGTTTGAGCGCGTTGCGCAAGGCGTTTGACGACGGAGCGTAGCGGCTCCGGCGACGGTGCCGTAGGGTCGGCAAAGGCGCGCCCTTCGCGCGCCGTGCCCACCAAATGTCCCTATGCGAAAGATCGTGGGCACGGCGCTCCGCGCCTTTGCCCACCCTACGATATCTCGTGCCCCGAACGCAGCGCAGCGCTTCTTCAGCGGTGCGCTGCAGAGCCGGGGCCCATCTCTCCGAACTCAACACACCCTAACGATTCTGGGTCCCGGCTCGCGCTCCGCGCGTCCGGGACACGATAAACTTCACACCGCCCGCACCCTCACCCTCAGCCCATCGCGCGGCTTCGGGATCGGCCACATCTGCCAGTCCGGCTTGTAGCCAGGCTCCAGCGACACCTCGATGTTCTGCAGGAAGTGCCGCGCGAAGCATTTCGCCTGCATGTAGGCGAAGTGCAGGCCGAGGCACATATGCGCGCCGCCGCCGAACGGCACGAAGGCGAAGCGGTGGCGGTTGCGCTGGGCCTCTTCGGTGAAGCGCATGGGATCGAAGCGGTCGGGCTCCGGCCAGATCTCCTTCATGTGATGCGTATAGAGCGGATTGACGCCGACCGCGGTGCCGGCGGGAATCCTGTATCCCTTGAAGCTGAAATCGCGCATCGCGCGGCGCGGCATCGAGGGCACCGGCGGCTTGATCCGCAGTGCTTCCTTGAAGGCCATCTCCGTCAGCTTCATCTTGTCGAGATCGTCGAAGCTGCTCGGTGCGTCCGGCGCGAGCCCGAGTGCCATAACTTCGGCGCGCAGGCGTTCCTGCCAGTCCGGATTGGCGGCGAGCTCGCCGACAAAGGAGGTCAGCGACGAGGTCAGCGTGTCGTGCGCGGCCATCATCAGAAAGCTCATGTGGTCGATGATGTCCTGCTCGGACAGCAGCGCGCCGTCCTCATGGGTGGCGCGGCAGAGCTGCGAGAACAGATCGTCGCCGCCGTGATTGCCGCGTCGCAGCGGAATCTGCTCGCGGAAATAGGCGACGATGCGCTTGCGGCCCTTCACCCCGCGCGCCATCTGTGTGCCGGGCAGGGGCCGGCGGATCGGCGCGACGGCGGCCGCGACCATGTCGACGAAGGCGCGGTTGATCTCGTCGACCTCCGGCCCGATATTGGCACCGAGGAACGACGCCGCGGCAAGATCGAGCGTGAGCTGCTTCATCGCCGGGTAGAGCTGCATCTCGCCGGGTCTAGCCTTCCACTGCGCGACGCGGCCTTCGATGCCGCGGTCGAGATCGGCCAGATAGGATTTCATCGGCCCCGACTTGAACGCGACCGACAGCGCCTTGCGATGCAACCGGTGCTCGTCGAAATCGAGCAGCATCAAGCCGCGTGGAAACAACAGGCCCAGCACCTTGTTCCAGCCGTGAGTCGAGGAGAACAGCTTGTGTTGGTCGAACAGCACCAGCTCGTTGGCCTCGGGGCCGAGCAGCACGACGTTGGTCTCGCCGAAAATGTGGGTGCGATAGACGGGCCCGTATTTGGCGCCGTTCCGCTCGATATGTCCCTTGGGGTCGGCCAGCACCTTGAAGGTCATGCCAATGATCGGCCAGCCTTCGTCGCCCGGGATGTGCGTCAGCTCGTTGCGCCTGGGCGGGGTGTAGCCGAGTTCAGACGTGGCCACATTCTGCATCGACATGACGATTGCTCCGGTTGGCGGACCGAACAGACATCGCGCGACCGCGGCAATATTGCGGCCTGCGCCAAACTGACCATGTCAGCATAGCACAGGCCGATATGTCTTGTGCGTGAACGTGGTTACGAGCGTAACGCCAATGAGGCCTAGCGCTTCGCCGCTTCCTTCTGCAGATCTGGCGCGTTGACGGCTGGAATCGCAACGCGGCCCGGCCCGGTCACTTTCAGCGCCTCGGCGGCCTTCTCGTTCTCCATGATCTTGGCCATCACCGCTTGCCCGGCGCGCTCGAAGATCGCGCGGTTCTCGATCACGAATTTTTGCGACTTGCGCAGGCCGTCGATGTAGCCGTTGATCTCCGGCACGACATAGCGCGCGACCATGTCCCAGCTCCGGCGCGTGGCTTCCGGATTGGCCCAGTCGTGCACGAAGCCGATGATGGCGCCGACGCCGCCGGACACCTGCATCACGTTCTTGATGGTTTTGACGAGATCGTCGGGCGTGCCGATGGTGGAGGCCGCGCCCTCGACGAAGGCGGTCTTGTCCACGGCTTCATCCGGCGAGGAGAACGCGGTCAGCCCCGGCCGCTGCAGCGTGCCGACATTATATTCGTTGTGCCAGCGCATCAGCCCGGCGCCGGCCTCGCGGCGCGCCTGCTCGCGGCTCTCGGCGATGTGGAAGGTGAGCAGCACGCGCCAGTCGGCGCGGTTCACCTTGGTGCCGTGCTTCTTGGCGGCGTCCTCGGCGAACTGCCATTGCTGCTGCAGCGACATCAGCCCTTGCGTCGTCATCGAGCCCAGCGAGATGATGCCGATGCCGTATTTGCCGGCGAGCGTCATGCCTGACGGCGAGATCTGCGAGGCCACCACGAACGGCATCTCCTCCTGTAGCGGCAGGAGCTGGAGCGCGGCGTCGTTCATGGTGAACCAGTCGCTCCTGGCGGTGACGCGCTCGCCGTTGAACAGGCGGCGGATGACGCCGATCGCCTCGTCCTGGCGGTCGCGCTGCGTCATCGGGTCGATGCCGAGCGTGTGTGCGTCGGAGGCAAGCGCGCCGGGGCCGGAGCCGAAGATGGCGCGGCCGCCGGTCATGTGGTCGAGCTGCACCATGCGCTGCGCGACGTTGAAGGGATGGTGATAGGGCAGCGACACCACGCCGGTGCCGAGCTTGATTCGCTTGGTGCGCTCGCCCGCCGCGGCCAGAAACATCTCGGGCGAGGCGATCATCTCCCAGCCGGAGGAATGGTGCTCGCCGCACCAGAACTCGTCATAACCGAGCGCGTCGAGCTGCTCGACGAGGTCGAGATCGCGCCGGAACTGGAGCATCGGATGCTCCCCGATCGGGTGATGCGGGGCAAGAAAGGCTCCGAACTTCAGGCGCGCCATGGCGTTCTCTCCGGCTTCGATTTTCTGTTTGTTGAAGTGATGAGGCTACGTGGTGGCGGAAACGAACGCAATCGCGTGATGTCCCGCGCAGCGGAATGCAGGCATGCGTAGCGTAGACTGCTCTCTTCGCTATTCACTGCTTGCGCGCACACGCTTCCACACCCGTCATGGCCGGGCTTGTCCCGGCCATCCACGCCTTGCCCCGCTGTACGGAGAACGTGGATGCCCGGGACAAGCCCGGGCATGACGAGAAGAGGGCGGAGCTACCGCGTCATCCTGTTCCACGCATCGAGGCCAGCGATCTTGTACGCCTCGGCCAGCGTCGGATAGTTGAACGTGTTCTGGATGAAATAGTCGATTGTGCCTTTGAGGTTCAGCACGGCCTGGCCGATATGGATCAGCTCGGTGGCGCCTTCGCCGAGGATGTGCACGCCGAGCAGGCGGCGGGTCTTGGTCGAGAAGATCATCTTCATCATGCCGCTGTTCAGCCCCATGATGTGGCCGCGCGAGGTCTCGCGGAAACGCGCGATGCCGACCTCGTAGGGAATGCCGCGCGTACGCACCTCTTCTTCCGTCAGACCCGCGGTCGAGATCTCCGGCACCGAATAGATGCCGTAGGGGAAGAATTCCGGCGGCGCCAATGGCTCCATGCCGAGCGCGTGGCAGGCAGCGACGCGGCCCTGCTCCATCGAGGTGGAGGCAAGGCTCGGAAAGCCGATCACGTCGCCGGCGGCGTAGATATGCGGCACGCTGGTCTGCAGGCTGACCGGATCGACCGTGATGCGGCCGCGATGGTCGACGGCGATGCCGGCGGCTTCGAGATTGAGGCGGTCGGTGGCGCCGACACGCCCCGCCGCGAACAGCAGCATTTCCGTGGTGACGTGGCGCCCGTCGGAGAGGTTGGTGACGATGCCGCCCTGCGCGGTCTTCTCGATCGACGTCACCTTGGAGCCGAGCCGCAGCGCGACATTGCGGTCGCGTAATTCGTGCATGAACTCCTCGATCAGTTCCTTGTCGATGAAATCGAGGAAGGTTGGTCGCGGCTCGATCAGGGTCACGGGCACGTCGAGCGCGCTGAAGATGGTGGCATATTCGACGCCGATCACGCCGGCGCCGATCACGGCCAGGCTGCGCGGCAGCTTCGGCAGCTCGATGATCTCGTCGCTGTCGAGCACGCTTGTGCCGTCGAACGGCACGTAATCGGGCCGGAACGGACGCGTGCCGCAGGCGATCAGGATGAAGGCGGCCGACACGGTCTTGGTTTCGCCGATTGCGCTCGTGATCTCGACCTCGTGCGGCGAGACGAAGCGCGCCTCGCCATTGGCGGTGCGGACGAGGTTGCGGCTGAACTGATGCTCCAAGACCTCGACCTCGTGGTCGAGCGTCTTCTGGAGCCGGATCATCAGATCGCTTGCCGCGATGTCCTGCTTCACCTTGTAGGAGCGGCCGTAGAAGCCGCGCTCGCGCCAGCCGGACAGGTTCAGCACGGTCTCGCGCAGCGTCTTGGAGGGGATCGTGCCGGTGTGAACGGAGACGCCGCCGACCCGCCGGCCCTTCTCCACCACCAGTACGGCCTTGCCGAGCTTGGCACATTGCACCGCGGCCCGGCGCCCGGACGGGCCCGAGCCGATCACCACCATGTCGTAGTCGTACATCGGGAGACTTCCGAACCCCTGCAAAATCAGCGGGAACCGACATGCAGCAATCGGGCCAGTGCGGCAAGGGGAAAACAAGTCCTACCTCCGAGGTAATCGCGCGGATGACGCCGATCTGCGAGCATCGCGCGCAAATAAATTCCCGAAAGCTGCTGCGCCGATGCATCAAACCGTCACAAAGCCCATCGATTCGACCCGCCGCTGGTGGGTGCTGGCGATCGTCGTCGCCGCCCAGTTCATGTTCGGCGTCGACGCCTTCATCGTGAACGTCGCCATCCCGACCATCGCGGTCGATCTGCACGCGACGCCGGCGCAGATCGAATCCGTGATCGCGATCTACCTGATCGCCTATGCGACGCTGGTCGTCACCGGCGGCCGGCTCGGCGACATCCATGGCACGAAGAATGTCTTCCTGGCAGGCGTGCTCGGCTTCACGGCGACCTCGCTCTGGTGCGGGCTGGCACAGTCCGGCGCCGAGTTGATCATCGCGCGGCTGGCACAGGGCGCGACCGCGGCGCTGATGGTGCCGCAGGTGCTGGCGACATTGCATCTGCTCTTCACCGACGAGACGCGCAGCCGCGCCTTCGCCATCTACGGCATCGTGCTCGGGCTCGCCGGTGCTGCGGGTTTTCTGCTCGGCGGTCTCCTCGTCACGATCGACCTTGCGCACACCGGCTGGCGCTCGGTGTTCTTCGTCAACGTGCCCTGCGGCCTCGTCATCGCCGCTGCGGCCTGGCGCATCATGCCGACGGTGCCGCGGCGATCAGGCACGAGGCTCGACATCAAGGGCAGCGTCGTCCTGTTCGCGGGGCTGCTCTGCCTGATCGGGCCGCTGCTGTTCGGCCATGATGTCGGCTGGGCGCCGTGGCTGTGGGCGGTGATGGTGCTCGGCGGCCTGATCCTCTTTGCCTTCGTGAGGCTCGAACATGCTGTCGCACGCAGCGGCGGCATGCCGCTGATCGATCTCACGCTGCTCGCGGATGCCGCCTTCCTGCGCGGGCTCGGTGCCGCCTTCTTTTTCTTCGTCGCCAATCTCTCCTTCTATCTCGTCATGACGCTGTACATGCAGCGCGGGCTCAGGATCCCACCGCTCGAAGCCGGCATGGCCTTCATTCCACTCGCGCTTGCATTCGTTGTTGCCTCGCGCCACAGCGGCGTGCGCGCGCGCCATCGCGGGACCAAGGTGTTGATCGAAGGCTGCGCACTGCAGATCGCGGGCCTCGCTGCGCTCGCACTTGTTGCGGGCTCGATGGAATCACCGACGGCAATCACGCTCGCGCTCACCATGATCGTCTTCGGCTACGGTCAGGGACTTGTGATGGCGCCGCTCTCAGGCGCGGTGCTGTCGACCGTCAAGCCTGTCGCGGCAGGCTCCGCTTCCGGCGCGTACGGCACGACCGCGCAGATCGGAAATGCGGCCGGAGTGGCCGCAATCGGTGCGGTGTTCTTCGCAATCGAGGCGCTGCAATCAGCGCGCGCAGGATTTCTCGTCTCGCTTGTGTTGTTTGTGACGTTAATCATGATCTGCGCCGCATTCTTGTCGTGGATGCGCCGCGCATCTGCACGAAGTTGAGGCAGTGCGGTTAATACGTGCGGATTCCTGCGGGTATTTGCGTGATTTCGGGTGATTGACAGCGCACGGCCTTTTTATTTTGCACCGCAGCAACTATTTGGTTTGGGTGAACGTTGAGATTCGCCCATCAGGAAGTTGCCGTGTCGTTAGCCAGAAATGTCGATCTGTTGAGACGTCTGCCGAAGCTGGACGGTCTGCGCTTTGCCGAGTTCGGCCGCAGCGTTGATTCATCCAGCCCGCTGCAAGAAGTCACGGACTTCGGCGCCAATCCCGGAAACTTGCGCATGTTCGCGTTCGTGCCGGCGCAGCTGCAGAAGCCGCGCGCGCTCGTCGTCGTGCTGCATGGCTGCGGCCAGACCGCGGCCGGCTATGATCTCGGCGCAGGCTGGTCGACGCTCGCGAAGCACTATGGCTTCGCGCTGCTGATGCCCGAGCAGCAGCGCGTCAACAACGGCAACACCTGCTTCAACTGGTTCAATCCGGAAGACACCGCGCGGGACAGCGGCGAGGCGCGTTCGATCCGCGAGATGATCGCGCACATGGCCGCGACGCATCGCATCGATGCCAGGCGCATCTTCATCACGGGTCTCTCTGCCGGCGGCGGCATGACCTCGGTGATGCTTGCAACCTATCCGGAAGTTTTCGCAGCCGGCGCTGTCATTGCCGGCCTGCCATATGGCATCGCCTCGAATTTGCGCGAGGCGCTGGACGGCATGTTTCATTCGCCGGTGCGCCCCGCGCGCGCGCTCGGCGATCTCGTCCGCAATGCCTCGGATCATCGCGGGCCGTGGCCAAAGATGTCTGTGTGGCACGGCAGCGCCGACCGCACCGTCAATCCCGGCAATGCCAACGAGATCGTCAAGCAATGGCTCGATCTGCATGACCTGCCCGCCGTGCCGATGGCCGAGACCAATGTCGACGGCTATCCGCGCCAGGCCTGGTGGAACAAGGACGGCGAGACGCTGGTCGAATCCTACGCCATCACCGACATGGCGCATGGCACGCCGCTTGGGCTAGCCGACAACGACCAGCGCTACGGCATCGAAGGTGCGTTCCTGATCGAGGCCGGCATCTCCTCGTCCTATCACATCGCAAAATTCTTCGGCCTGACCGGCTGGATTCCGGACGCTGCGAAGACAGCGGAGGCAAAGCCCGCAACGGCGAAGCCGGCGCTGACCCCCGCGCCGCATCTCGCCCGCTCGATCCGCGCCGCCGTCGCCGAACAACCCGAGCCCAAGCGCGAGAAATCCCGCAGCTTCGATCTCGGCCAGATCATCACTCGCGCGCTGACGGCGGCGGGGTTGATGAAGTAAGCCAGCCCCCGCTGTCGTCCCGGGGCGCGCGAAGCGCGAACCCGGGACCCATAACCACAGGCCGCAGTTTGGCGCGAGAAGATAACTCCGAGTCCTCGTAACCACGTCTCCCTGTGGTTATGGGTCCCGGATCAGCGCTCCGCTTCGCGGCGCTTGTCCGGGACGACAGCGGAGTTCACAGCTACTTCGTCGCGTCGATCATCTCGATCGGCGTCGCCGTCACCTCGCCGCCGGCGACCTTCCTTGTCATCTCCTGATAGGCCCTGAAGAACTCCCGCGATTGCAGCGTCTTTTGCGCGGCATCGTCGGTCACGCTGGCGAGGTGGAAATACTGGCCGTCGTCGCGGTTCTTGAGGACGCGATAGCCGATCCGCCCTTTCAGCTCCGGATCGCCGTCGATCGCCTTGATGAAGCGGCCGATCTCGCGGTGCCATTCTTCCGTCGTGCCGTTCCTGAACTGGTACTTGATCATGAAGTGCTTCATGTGACGCTCCCTGTTCGTCCTGTGCGTCATCATCTGCGCCCTGGGAGCGATCCCGCAAGTATGGACAAAATTGATAGTATGGACTTTTTCGCCGTCGCTCCTATCCTGCCGCAAGCTGGCTGGCATGGAGGAGACGACATGGCAAAGGCCAATCCGGCGCGCACCTGTCCGGTTGCGGCGTTTCAAAAAATGATCAGCGGCAAGTACAAGCTGCGCATCGTCTGGGACCTCAAGGACGGCCCGCGCCGCTATGGCGAGATCAGGAGCGGCCTGCTGCGCGGCGCCAGCGGCAGCGCCGAGATCACCCCGCGCGTGCTCAGCCGCGAATTGAAGGCGCTGACGGAGAGCGGTCTCATTGACCGCAAGGACTTTGGCGAGGTGCCGCCCAAGGTCGAGTATCGCCTCACGCGCAAGGGCAAGAGTTTCGTGCCCGTCGTGGCCGCCATTCGTGAGTGGGGCGAGCGCAATCTCGGCGAGGCCGCGACGTTCGCCGATGCGGCGGAGTAACGTTCACATCTCGCCGGTGATGAACGGATTGGTCATCCGCTCCTGGCCGATGCTCGAGCCGGCGCCATGGCCGCAGATGAAGCCGACATCGTCGCCGAGCGGCAAGAGCTTTGTCTTGATCGAATCGATCAGCGTGGGGTGACTGCCGCCGGGCAGATCGGTGCGTCCGACCGAGCCCGCAAACAAGACGTCACCGACATGGGCGAACCGCAATTCCTTGTTGAAGAACACCACGCTGCCGGGCGAATGGCCGGGGCAGTGGAAGATGTCGAAGGAGAGGCCGCCGATCGAGACGGTGTCGCCCTCGTCGAGCCAGCGGTCCGGCGCGAAGTTGCGGACCCCGGTCATGCCGAAGCGTGCACCGCTCTCGACGACATTGTCGAGCAGGAACTTGTCGGCCTGATGCGGGCCCTCGATCGGCACCTTCAGCGCATCGCGCAGCTCCGCCGCGCCGCCGACATGGTCGATATGGCCGTGGGTCAGCCAGATCTTCTCGACGGTGACGCCGGTCTGCTTGATCGCGTCCAGGATCTTCGGCACGTCGCCGCCGGGATCGATCACCACGGCCTTCTTGCCGGGCTCGTCCCAGATGATGGTGCAGTTCTGCTCGAACAGCGTCACAGGAACGATGATCGCGCCCGCCTTGGCTTGCGAGGAGTCTTGGGTGTCATTTTGCTCGGTCATGGCGCCACAATGCCGATTTTTGCCATGCCGCCAAGCAAAAGATTCGTGCGAGCGGCGGGGGAACAGCCGCACCAAACGTCACACGGCCGTCCCAATTGCCTTGCCAGTTTGAACCGGGGCGTTCCTGCCGCGTTCTCTCGCGCAGGGCAGAATATCGGGTGGTACCTCCGGCATGGCACAGGGCGGCGACAATTGGTGGCGCGACGGCATCTTCTATCAGATCTACCCGCGCTCGTTTCAGGACAGCAACGGCGACGGCGTCGGCGACCTCGCCGGCATCCTGCGCCGGCTGCCTTACGTGAAATCGCTCGGCGTCGACGCGATCTGGCTGTCGCCGATCTTTCCTTCGCCGATGGCCGATTTCGGCTACGACATCTCCGACTATACCGGCATCGAGCCGCTGTTCGGCACGATGGCGGATTTCGATACGTTGCTCGCGGCCGCGCATGACAACGGCTTGAAGCTGATCCTCGATCTCGTACCGAACCATACCTCGGACCAGCATCCGTGGTTCATCGAGAGCCGGTCCTCGCGCGACAATCCCAAACGTGACTGGTACATCTGGCGCGACCCGAAGCCGGACGGCGGCGTGCCGAACAACTGGCTGTCCGAGTTCGGCGGCAGCGCGTGGGCCCTCGACGAGACCACAGGTCAGTACTACTACCACGCCTTCCTGGCCCAGCAGCCGGACCTCAACTGGCGCAATCCCGAGGTGCGCACCGCGATCTACGACGTGATGCGGTTCTGGCTGGAGAAGGGCGTCGACGGCTTTCGCGTCGACGTGATCTGGCACCTGATCAAGGATTCTGAGTTCCGCGACAATCCGCCGAACCCGCATTACGTCGAGGGCCGGCCGCCGAACGAGAAGATCCTCACCCAATATTCCACCGACCAGGACGAGGTGCATGAGGTGATCGCGCAGATGCGGCGCGTCACCGATGCGTATGCGGCGCGCGTGCTGATCGGCGAGATCTACCTGCCGCTGCATCGCCTGATGGCCTATTACGGCAACGACCTCACCGGCGCGCAGATGCCGTTCAATTTCGCGCTGCTCTCGACCTTCTGGAGCGCGCGCTCGATCGAGACGATCGTCGAGGATTACGAGAAGGCGCTGCCGAAGCGCGCCTGGCCGAACTGGGTGCTCGGCAATCACGACCGTCCGCGTGTCGCAAGCCGCGTCGGGCCTGAGCAGGCCCGCGTCGCCGCCATGCTGCTCCTGACCCTGCGCGGCACGCCGACGCTCTATTACGGCGACGAGATCGGCATGCATCAGCTCGCGATCGCGCCGGAGGACGTGCAGGATCCCTTCGAGAAGAACGTGCCTGGCCTGGGCGTCGGGCGCGACGGCTGCCGCACGCCGATGCAATGGGACTCGTCGAACTACGCCGGCTTCTCGGAAGCAAGGCCATGGCTGCCGCTGCCCGAGGATCACATCCGCGAGAACGTCGTCGATCTCGAGGCCGATCCGCGTTCGATCCTCAGCCTGTACCGGCGCCTGATCGCCTTCCGGCGGACATGTCAGCCATTGGTGTCGGGCGACTATCACCCGATCGCCGCGCAAGGCGATCTCCTGATCTACCGCCGCGCCGCCGAGGGCAAGGCGATCATCGTGGCGCTCAATCTCGGCCGCGAGCCGATCGCGGTGACGACGAGCGCGATCCGGTTCGGCAGCGAGATTGTGCTGTCGACGTTCCTGGATCGCGAGGGCGAGCGGCTCGAAGGCGTGCTCGATTTGCGCGGGAATGAAGGGGTGATCGTCGCGCCGCGCTAGCCGTCGTCCCGGACAAGCGCAGCGAAGCGGCGCGCCGATCCGGGACCCATAACCACAGGGAGCAGTTTGGCGAAGACTCGGAGTGACCTGCTCGCGCCACACTCCTGCCCGTGGTTATGGATTCCGGGCTCGCGCCGAGTGGCGCGCCCCGGAATGACGCAGGCGGCCGCATCTACCCCGGATGCTTCTTCCCTCGCACCGTATGCTCGTCGATATCATCCCGCTTCAACAGATAATCCAGCCCGCCGACGCGATACCAGCGATAGCCATAGGGCTCCAGCACGACGCGGTGCTGGCCGCGCTTGTCGGCGTGGCTGTGATCTTCCGCGAGCAGATTGATCAGGTGCGCGCCGGCATCATCCGGCAGCCCCGCCGAGAACGCGATCTCGCGCGGCTTCTCGTCGAGATTGTGCACGAACAGCACCGAATTGTTGCGCCAGTCGTAGCGGATAATGAACACGGCGGGATCGCGTAGAGGGATGACAGCGAAATCGCCCCAGCCGATCTCCGGCACTTCTTTCCGCATGCGCACGATGCGCTCGGTCCAGTTCAGCATCGAGTTGGGATCGCGCCGCTGCTTTGCGACATTGACGTGCGGGTAGCCGTAAGGCCCCTGGTCGATCACGGGGCAGGCCGGCTTGTCGCTCTTGGTGAAGCCGCCATGCGGCTCGGTCGACCATTGCATCGGCGTGCGCGCGCAATTGCGCTCGGGCAGCGAGAGATCATCGCCCATCGCGATCTCGTCGCCGTAGCGGATCACGGGCGTTCCCGGCAGCGTGCACATCAGGCTGTAGGCGAGCTCGAGCCGCCTGCGGTCGCCGCCCAGCATCGGAGCAAGGCGGCGGCGGATGCCGCGGTCGTAGAGCTGCATGTCCTTGTCGGGACCAAAGCTTTTGAACACCACCTCGCGCTGCGTTTTCGTCAGCCGTCCGAGATCGAGCTCGTCGTGATTGCGCAGGAACAGGCCCCATTGCGCCGAGGCCGGCCGCGGTTTCGTTGCTTTCAACGCCTTGGCCAGCGGGCGGGAATCGGCGGAGGCCAGCGCATAGAACAGGTGCTGGTTGACCTGGAAGTTGAACATCATGTGCATGCGGTCGGCATCGCGGCCGAAATAGTCGAGGTCGGTTTCCGGCAGCACATTGGCTTCGGCAAGGATGATGGCGTCGCCCTGGCGCCATTGCAGGAATTCGCGGAACGCGCGCAGCATGTCGTACTGCTCGACCGGCTTCTTCACCTTGGCGCCCTTGGTGGAGATCACGAAGGGCACGGCATCCATGCGGAAGCCGGAGACGCCGAGCTGGATCCAGAAGCCCATGATCTTCAGGATCTCGGCCTGCACATGCGGGTTCGAGGTGTTGAGATCGGGCTGGAAATCGTAGAAGCGGTGGAAATAGTAGGCGCCGGAGTCCTTGTCGCGCGTCCAGGTCGATTTCTGCACGCCGGGAAACACCATGCCCTTGTTGGCATTGGCCGGCTTCTTGTCGGACCACACATACCAGTCGCGATAGGGCGAGCTCTTGTCGCGCCGCGCCTCCTTGAACCAGTGATGCTGGTCCGAGGTGTGGTTGACGACGAGATCGATGATGACGCGGATGCCGCGCTGCTGGCAGCCATGGGTGAACTCGACGAAATCGCCCAGCGTGCCGTAGCGGGAATCGACGCTGTAATAGTCGGCGATGTCGTAGCCGTCGTCGCGGCCCGGCGAGGTCTGGAACGGCATCAGCCAGATCGTGGTGATGCCGAGCCCGTGCAGGTAGTCGAGCCGGCGGAGCAGGCCCTTGAAATCGCCGACGCCGTCGCCGTTCGCATCCATATAGGTGCCGACGGAGAGGCAATAGATCACGCCGTTCTTGTACCAGAGATCGTCGATCATGCGCGGGCGGCCTCGATGTCCCCGCCGAGGTGTGGCGGCTGCGTGATAAGTGCGTGGGGGAGGGGAGGTTCCGCGCGTCGCCTCACACTCTCTGTCGTCCCGGGGCGCGCGTAGCGCGAGCCCGGGACCCATAACCGCAGGAAGTCGTGTTGCGAAGATCAGGAGTGATCCACTTCGCTCCACAACTCCTCCCTGTGGTTATGGATTCCGGGCTTGCGACTTCGTCGCGCCCCGGAATGACGGGCAGAACGGAATCGGCTAATCTCCCGCCATGGACAATACCGCCCGCAACGTCGCCCTTGTTCCGCCGCCGGACCGTCGCCAGTCCGAGACCGCGCTCGCCATCGCGCGCGGCACCGCGCGGCTGCTGCGCTCGCTCGGCTTCTCCTGCATCAGCGAATTGCCGCTGCCCTCGGGCCGGCGCGCCGATCTCGTCGCGCTGAACGAGCGCGGCGAGATCTGGATCGTCGAGATCAAATCGTCGGTCGAGGATCTGCGCGCCGACCAGAAATGGCACGAATACCGCGCCCATTGCGACCGGCTGTTCTTCGCCTTCACGCAGGATCTGCCGTGCGAGATCTTTCCTGGAGATACCGGCCTGATCGTCGCGGACGCCTACGGCGCGCACATGCAGTGCGAGGCGCCCGAGCACAAGCTGCCCGCGCCGACGCGCAAGCAGATGACGGTGCGTTTCGCGATGGCGGCAGCGTTACGGATCAACCGCCTGGTCGATCCGCAAGGCCACGCGGATTTTTGGGAATAGCGGCGCCGCGAACAAAGGTGCCGTAGGGTGGGCAAAGCGAAGCGTGCCCACCAATTAGAGATGGTGGGCACGGCGCTTCACGCCTTTGCCCACCCTACGATACCTGTCGATCCGTCATCCTGAGGTGCGAGCGTAGCGAGCCTCGAAGGATGCACGGCCCCGATGCAGCCGGGCCGTCGCCCTTCGAGGGCCGCTGCGCGGCCACCTCAGGGTGACGGTGAGCGATCGGTAGTTGCGGAAAACTACCGCGGCGCGCGCTTTGCGAGAATTCGCTGCAGCGTGCGGCGGTGCATGTTGAGCCGTCGCGCGGTTTCCGAGACGTTGCGGTTGCACATCTCGTAGATGCGCTGGATGTGCTCCCAGCGGACGCGGTCGGCCGACATCGGGTTGGTCGGCAGCTCGGACTTCTCCGCGCTGGTCGAAAGCAGCGCGGCGACGACGTCGTCGGCATCCGCGGGCTTGGACAGATAATCGATCGCGCCCATCTTCACCGCAGTCACGGCGGTGGCGATGTTGCCATAGCCGGTCAGCACGATCGCGCGCGCGTCGGGACGCTTCTTCTTCAGCGCCGAGACCACGTCGAGGCCGTTGCCGTCACCGAGCCGCAAGTCGACGACGGCGAATGCCGGCGCCGCCTTGCCGATCTGCGCAAGACCGTCGGAGACGGTGTCGCACGACGTCACAGCAAAGCCGCGGGTCTCCATCGCGCGCGACAACCGCTCCAGGAACGGCTTGTCGTCTTCCACGATGAGCAGCGAGCGGTCGGCCTGTTCGTTCAGTTCGGCGATGGCGTTCAAGGTGTTGTCCTCTCTCCAGCGCGTCTACATATGGCGTCGCAATCGGGCGGTGCCAAGGCCGCCTATAGTCGATCGGCCCTGCTGTGCGACCCTAGGTCGCGGTCTATCCTATTGTTTCTTCGAGCGTCTCGATAGCCTCAAAACGCTCTCGCGGCCACGTGACTTGCACCACTGCACCGTGTTCCGGGAAGGTCCGGTTGGTAAACGAGACCTTGGCGCCGGTACGTTCCAGCAGCGTGCGCGCGATGAACACGCCAAGCCCGAGGCCGCGCCGCTCGCCGCCGACGTCATCGACGGTGCGCCGCCGCGACAGATAGGGCTCGCCGATCCTGTTAAGGATATCGGGGGGAATGCCGGGGCCGTCGTCGGAGATCACGAGCTCGATCGCGTCCTTGTTCCACCAGGCATTGACCTCGACGGTGGTGTGGGCGAAATCGACCGCGTTCTCGACGATGTTGCCGACGCCGTAGAGGATCGCCGGATTGCGCGAGCCGACCGGCTCGGCGGCGGCCGTCACCGCGATCCGCACCTTGATCTCGACACCGAAATCGCGGTGCGGGGCCACCACTTCCTCGATCAGCTCGGACAGCTTCATGCGGTCGAACGGCGCGCCGGTGGAGGAGAGCTGGGTGATCTTGCTCAATATGTCGCGGCAGCGCTGGGTCTGCTCGCGCAGCGTCTTCAAATCGGCGGCAAAGACCGGATCCTTCACGGTCTTTTCCAATTCGCGCGAGATCAGGAAGATGGTCGCGAGCGGCGTGCCGAGCTCGTGCGCGGCGGCGGCGGCAAGGCCATCGAGCTGGGTCAGATGCTGCTCGCGCGTCAGCACCAGCTCGGTCGCGGCCAGCGCGTCCGCAAGCTTGCGCGCCTCCTCGGTCACCTGGAACGAATAGAGGCTGGTGACGCCGATCGCGAGCACGATCGAGAGCCAGACGCCGACGAGATAGATCGGCGGCAGCACCAGGGGATCGTCGGAATCCCAGGGCAGCGGAAAATGGAAGAAGAACAGGATCGATGCGCAGGCAACGGCCAGGAGGCCGAGGCCGAAGGTGAAGCGGGCCGGCAGCGCGGTCGCCGAGATCAGCACCGGCGCGAGGAAAAGGAACGAGAACGGGTTCTGCAGTCCGCCGGTGAAGAACAATAGCCCGGCCAGCTCCACGATGTTCAGCGCGAGCAGCCCGGCCGCCTGCATCGGCTCCAGCCGCTGCATCGGATTGGCCGCGGTCTGGAGTCCCAGATTGAGCGCCGCCGACAGGGCGATGATGCTGACGCAGGGGACGATCTCGACGTTGAACTCCAGCCCCTGCGCCACGATAAAGATCGCGGCGAGCTGGCCGAGCACGGCGAGCCAGCGCAGCCGCAGGATCGTGTCGAGCCGGATATGCCGCTGCGCGGGGCGGAAGCCGGAAGCGGCGATTTCGGTCATATCGGCCAATGTGGCGGTGCCTTCTCGATCACAAGCGCAGGGCTGGCGGAACCACCGGATTACAAGCCTTGCGCTATCCGCTGCAATAGCAGAAGAACGGCCAGCATGACCGAGAATGGCAAGGCTTCAAGTCGGCCGACTGTCGCGGAGCACAGCTCCCCGGCGATTGCGGTCGATCATCTGGTCAAGGTCTACAAGCAGACCCGCGCCGTCGACGACATCTCCTTTTCGCTGCCGCGCGGCAGCATCACCGGGCTGCTCGGCGGCAACGGCGCCGGCAAGACCACGACCATCGCGATGATCATGGGCCTGGTGCTGCCGACCTCCGGCCGCGTGCAGGTGCTCGGTCATGAGATGCCCGAGGAGAGCGCGGCCGTGCTGGGGCGGATGAATTTCGAGAGCCCCTATGTCGACATGCCGATGCGGCTCACGGTACGCCAGAACCTGACAGTTTTCGGCAAGCTGTACGCAGTCAAGCATCTCTCGGATCGCATCGCAAAACTCGCCGACGATCTCGACCTCACCGATTTCATCGATCGCGCCAACGGCAAACTCTCCGCCGGGCAGAAGACCCGCGTCGCGCTGGCAAAGGCGCTGATCAACCAGCCCGAATTGCTGCTGCTGGACGAGCCGACCGCCTCGCTCGATCCCGATACCGCCGACTGGGTGCGGGCGCATCTTATGAGCTATCGCAAGGAAAACAACGCCACCATCCTTTTGGCCTCGCACAACATGCTCGAGGTCGAACGACTCTGCGACCGCGTCATCATCATGAAGCGCGGCCGCATCGAGGACGACGACACGCCGGAGGCCATCATGGCTCGCTACAACCGCACCACGCTGGAGGAGGTGTTTCTGGACGTCGCGCGCGGCCGCGTGAACGGCGCGAAGGAGGCGGCGAGGTGAGGGGTAGCCGTATTCGTTTGTCATTCCGGGGCGCGCGGAGCGCGAGCCCGGAATCCATAACCACAGGCGATGGTTGTGGGGCGAGATTGGCAACTCCGAGTCTTCGCCAAATTCAATCCTGTGGTTATGGATCCTCAGATGCGCAATTGCGCATCATAGCTCGCGACTACGTCGCGCCACGGGATGACAGATTTCATCCGGGCTACACGGTGCCGTTATGACCGAGCTCTCCCTCCACCGCGGCATCTCCGCCCACCGCATCGGCGCGATGATCCTGCGCTACTGGTACCTGCTGCTGTCGTCCTGGCCGCGGCTGCTCGAGCTGCTGTACTGGCCGGCGCTCCAGGTCATCACCTGGGGCTTCATCCAGTATTACATCGCGCAGAACGCCAGCTTCTTCGCCCGCGCCGGCGGCACGCTGATCGGCGCCGTGATCCTCTGGGACATCCTGTTCCGCGGCCAGCTCGGCTTCTCCATCTCCTTCCTGGAGGAGATGTGGGCGCGCAATCTCGGCAACCTCATGATGAGCCCGCTGAAACCAATCGAGTTTCTGCTGTCGCTGATGATCATGAGCCTGATCCGGCTCGCCATCGGCGTCATTCCGATGACGCTGCTGGCGCTGTTCCTATTTCACTTCAACGTCTACGCCCTCGGCCTGCCGCTGATCGCCTTCTTCTGCAATCTGATCTTCACCAGCTGGTCGGTCGGCATCTTCGTTTCCGGCCTGGTCGTACGAAACGGCCTCGGCGCGGAGAGCATCGTCTGGACCTTGATGTTCGCGATCATGCCGCTGGCCTGCGTCTACTATCCCGTCAGCGTGCTGCCGGTCTGGCTGCAATATGTCGCCTGGGCGCTGCCGCCGACCTACGTGTTCGAAGGGATGCGCGCGCTGCTGATCGAGAACACCTTTAGGAGCGATCTGATGCTGGATGCGTTGCTCATCAACGCGGTGCTTCTGGTCGCTTCTTTTGGGGCATTCCTTGCCCTTTTGCGCAGCGCCAAAAAGCACGGCTCGCTGCTCTCGGCCGGTGAATAACGTCACTTTCTCGTGGATTCAGGCTGATTTAGCGCTGGCGGCTCCGTAGATGTACGGAAGCATGCATTGACGCAATATTACGCATTCGGCAGTATGCTGCGATGCGAAGAGGAATATGACGATGCCTATTGGTGAGTTCGGCGGCGCGCCGCCCCTGGCTGCAGAAGGCAGTCCGGTCCTGACGACGCCGATGTACTGGATGTACGAGATGGCACAGGCCTCTCTCAATCCGGCGCGTGCGGTCACCGATGCGACCAAGCTGCTGTTTCAGAATCCCCTCAATCCCTGGGCGCGCACCGAGGTCGGCAAGTCCGTTGCCGCCGCCTGCGAATTGTTCGAACGCACCACGCGCCGCTACGGCAAGCCGGAATGGGGCCTCGACGACACCGAGGTCAACGGCATCCGCGTCCCCGTCGAGGTCCGCTCGGTCTGGGAAAAGCCGTTCTGCAAGCTGCTCTACTTCGATCGCAAGTTCGCCCGTCCGCTGCGCAGCCCGCAGCCGCGCGTGCTGATCGTCGCGCCGATGTCCGGCCACTATGCGACCCTGCTTCGCGGCACGGTCGAGGCCTTCCTGCCGGCGCATGAAGTCTACATCACCGATTGGGCCGATGCACGCATGGTGCCGCTCAGCGAAGGCTTCGATCTCGACGATTACATCGACTATGTCATCGAGATGCTGCACGTCCTCGGCGGCAACACCCATGTGATGGCGGTGTGCCAGCCCTCCGTGCCTGTTGTCGCGGCCGTCTCGATCATGGAAGCGCGGCGCGATCCCTTCGTGCCGACCTCGATGACGCTGATGGGCGGCCCGATCGACACCCGCCGCAATCCGACCGCGGTGAACAAGCTCGCGCAGGAGCGCGGCATCGACTGGTTCCGCAACACCGTCATCACCAAGGTGCCGTTCCCGCATCCGGGCATGATGCGCGACGTCTATCCGGGCTTCCTCCAGCTCAACGGGTTCATCAGCATGAACCTCGACCGGCACATGGACGCCCACAAGCGTCTGTTCGCCAACCTCGTGAAGGGCGACGGCGACCTCGTCGACAAGCACCGCGACTTCTACGACGAATATCTCGCGGTGATGGATCTCTCCGCCGAGTATTACCTCCAGACCGTCGACACCGTGTTCGTGAAGCACTCGCTGCCGAAGGGCGAGATGACCCATCGTGGAACGCGCGTCGATCCCTCCAAGGTCACCCGCGTCGCGTTGATGACGGTCGAAGGCGAGAACGACGACATCTCCGGGCTCGGTCAGACCGAAGCGACGCACACTTTGTGCAGCTCGATCCCCGATCATCGCCGCGTTCATTACGTCCAGAAGGGTGTTGGACATTACGGCGTGTTCAACGGATCGCGATTCAAGTCGGAAATCGTTCCGCGCATTCATGACTTCATGGTCTCGGCGGCGAATCCGACCTCGTTGCAGGCTCTCGCGGCCGAGTAACAGCGTTTTCGAGCGAAGTGGCGACCGGTTCGCGTAAAGAAAACGCGTCAAAAGAAGAATCTAGAGCCGTTCCGATTACATCGGGGCGGCTCTAGGCGCGATTTCGGCTTTCCCGTCGAAATTTCAGGTCCTCCCGGAGGCTTCGGGAGGGCTTGGTTCCCGCCAGATTCGAGGTATTTAGGTAGCGCTGTAGGAGTGAGTCCGTCCTCACATCTTGGGGGTGCCGCATGCGTCCGGCGGGGGCGAAAAAAGCGGGTTCCAACCCCAGTCTGTAGGGTCTCCCGGACGTCAGACCCCTGTATATTGGGCAAATGATTTGTTTTTGCGCCGAGCGCTTTCCCTGGCGGCGGTTATGGCAGAATCCGGGCGAACTCCTGCTCCCCGGACTCACAGACATGGCCACACGCGCGCTCCTCTATCGGCGGCCCCACGAACCAAAGACCCTCGTCATCACCCATGGATCGCAATTCTTTGCGATTCGCCTGCGCAGACATCGCCGAGCGCGCCGTTACACGCTCAGAATTCATCCGAGCGACCGCGAAGCCATCCTCACCATGCCGCCGCGCGGCACACTCGCTGAGGCGAAGGACTTTGCGTCGCGTCACGGCGCGTGGATCGCGGCACGCCTCGGCCGTCTGCCGAAGGCTGCGCCGTTCCAACCTGGCACAGTGATACCGCTTCGCGGCACGCCCCATCGCATCGTTCATCGCGCCGGTCAGCGCGGCACGGTGTGGACCGAGATGCGCGACAGCGGTGAACGCATTCTCTGCGTCGCCGGCGGGCTCGACCATGTCGATCGCCGCGTCGGCGACTTCCTCAAGCGCGAGGCGCGCCGCGATCTGCAGCGCTCGGCGGAAACCTATGCCGACGAACTCGGCGTCAGGGTGAAGCGGCTTTCGATCCGCGATCAGTCCAGCCGTTGGGGCTCCTGCACCTCGGCGGGCTCGCTGTCGTTCTCCTGGCGCCTGATCCTCGCGCCGCCCTTCGTGCTCGACTATCTCGCCGCCCACGAGGTCGCCCATCTCGTCGAGATGAACCACTCGGCGCGGTTCTGGCGGGTCTGCGGCAGGATCTGCCCGTCAATGGAGCGCGCCAAGAAGTGGCTCGATACGCACGGCAACGACCTGCACCGGTACGGGGCCGAGGATTAGGGCTCGCCGCCAGCGTCTTGGAAGGTGTCATCGCCCGCGAAAGCGGGCGATCCAGTATTCCAGAGGCCGTTCTTGTTAAGCCCAGACGCCGCAGCGTACTGGATTCCCCGCTTTCGCGGGGAATGACAGCGAAGAGTGCGGCGGCATCAAGCAACCTTCACGCACTGAAATCCGCACTCGTCCCCGCCTGCGCGCGTGACGCCGCATACGACGATTGCTGCTGCGCTGTCGCCTTCTGCCCCTCCGCCAGCATCGCCTGGAACGCGGCGTCGAGTTGCTCGCGGCTATAGGTCGTGGACTTGCTTTCACGCGGCGTCCACTGCGATTGCGTGATGGCGGTGGGCGCCTTTTCGACGGTGCCGCCAAGCCGCTCGGCGTATTGGTCGGCCCTCCATTGCGCCAGATCCGGCCCGCTCAAACCGGGAGGATCCTCGAGCTTGCCGATCTTGGCGGCCGCCTGGTTTGTCATCGCCGAAGACCCGGCATTGTACAGCGTGGCGACCACTTTGCCGTCGACCTTGACCTGAGCATAAACGTTCTCCGGTGCATTGTCGGGGACGGACGATTCAGGCGCACTGGTCTCGTGGGAGATCAGCCAGTGCGTTGCCATGAGGTCGCGCAGGAACGGATCATCCGCCGCCGAGATCGGCTTGGCACCTGTCAGCGGCTTGACCTGCGAGACGTCGATCCGGAAGCCCCCGGTCGCAGCGTCACTCGCATCCGGTACCACCGGCTGGAGACCCGATGTCGCGCTCGACGTGGACGTTGACGCAGGCCGCAGCTGAGGCAACGCGCCGTTGGATACACCTGAAATCATGGAACGCTCTCCTGTACTCGCACAACCTGTGAGAGCAAATCCCGGGCCGCTGACGGGCGCTTGAAGAGATTGGTGTTTTTGCTTTTAGGGAGCTGCGGCCCCGCGGAGAATCTTGCCGCGCTAGGCAGGACTTGCCGAAGCGGCAGCGGGGAGGCGCGGGCTGCCAGCCCAGCAAACAAGGTCATCGCCCGCGAAAGCGGGCGATCCAGTATTCCGCGACGGCAGTGATTGAATCGAGGAGCCGCGGCGTACTGGATTCCCCGCCTGCGCGGGGAATGACAGCAGAGGACGAGGTGACGTCCGCGCGCCTTGCTCGATTCTCGCCACACTCCGCGACCCTTGCGCGAGACGCGTCATTTGCCCCGTCGCTTCAAGCGCTTCGCACCATCCACCGCGCACAGCGCCTGATATCACCACCTACTGTGCATGGGGTTGTTTTCGCAGTTCGGTTTCGAGGCCTCGATGACCCCAGGCCGAAGCTACCGATTCCCGCCGAACAGCCGGTCCATCAGCCAGCCATCCAGGCCCGCGGCTGCCTCCGGCCGCACATTGGCGCGCGTCGGCGGTGGCGGGCGATAGCCGCCATTGCTGACTGGCGCCGGTGCAAGTCCAGGCGCGGCCGGTGTCGGCGGCGAGATCTGCGAGGCCGCTTGCGCAAGGTTCGAGAGGCCCCAGCTAGCTTGCGAGTTTGGCAAGGCCGCCACCGGCACGCCCTCATGCGCCGTCTTCATGAAGCGCGACCAGACCTCCACCGGCAGGCCGCCGCCGGTCGCCTTCTTGGTCGGCGAGTTGTCGTCATTGCCGAGCCAGACGCCGGTGACGAGGCTCGCGGTGTAACCGATGAACCAGGCGTCGCGGTAATCCTGGCTGGTGCCGGTCTTGCCGGCGGCCGGCCAGCCCGGGATCTCCGCCTTCTTTGCGGTGCCTGATATCAGCGTCTCCCGCATCATCGCGTTCATCATGCCGACATAGCGGGGATCGATCACCTGATTGCGCTCGTCCGGCTGGCGCATGTAGAGCAGCTTGCCGCTGAGCGTCCTGATCCGCGTCACGACATGCGGCGTCACCGCGAAGCCGCCATTGGCGAACGGCGCATAGGCGCCGACCAGCTCGACCACCGAGACTTCCGACGTGCCAAGCGCGATCGAGGCGTTGGGCTCGAGCTTGGAGGAGATGCCGAGCCGGTGCGCGGTGCGCACCACGTTCTTCGGCCCGACCTCGAGGCCGAGGCGGATCGCGACCGTGTTGAGCGACATCGCCAGCGCCTGGGTCAGCGTCACCGCGCCGAAATATTCATGGGTGTAGTTCTCGGGCTTCCAGCCCTTGACCTCGATCGGCGCGTCCTGGCGGACGGTGTCGGGCGTCAGGCCCTGCTCGAGCGCGGTCAGATACACGAACGGCTTGAACGAGGAGCCCGGCTGGCGCTTCGCCGTGACCGCGCGGTTGTACTGGCTCTCGGAATAGTTCCGCCCGCCGACCATGGCGCGCACCGCGCCATCGGGCGTCATCGCCACCAGCGCGCCCTGGCTGACATTGAACTTCACGCTCTTGGCTGCGAGCTCGTCGATGATGGCGGCTTCGGCGACGCTCTGCAGCTTCGGATCGATCGTGGTCTCGACCTTGATGCTCTCGTCGATCTGCCCGACCAGATCGTCCAGCACCTCGCCGATCCAGTCGGCGACGTAATTGACCGTGCCGGCGCCGGCCGGCTTCACATTGTAGGAGGGATGGCCGATCGAGGCCTGCGCCTGTGCGTCGGTGATGAACTTCGCATCCGCCATCGCCGCGAGCACGATTTGCGCGCGCGCTTCGGCGCCTTCGGGGTTGCGGTTCGGGGCGAGGCGCGAGGGCGATTTGACGAGACCGGCCAGCATCGCGGCTTCCGCGACCGTGACGTTCTTCGCCGACTTGCCGAAATACTTTTGCGCGGCAGCTTCGACGCCGTAGGCGCCGGAGCCGAAATAGACGCGGTTCAGATAAAGTTCCAGGATCTCGTTCTTGGAGTGCTTGCGCTCCAGCCAGATCGCCAGCTCCGCCTCCTGCAGCTTGCGCTGCATGGTCCGCTCCTGGGTCAGGAACAGGTTTTTCGCCAGCTGCTGCGTCAGGGTCGAGCCGCCCTGCGACACGCCGCGATGGAGCACGTTGGTGACGAGGGCGCGCAGGATGCCGATCGGGTCGATGCCGAAATGCGAATAGAAGCGGCGGTCCTCGATGGCGATGAACGCCTTCGGCAGATAAGGCGGCAGATCCTTCAGCGCGACATTGGCGCCGGCCATCTCGCCGCGCTGCGCCAGCATGCTGCCGTCGATGCCGACGATCTGGATCGTCGGCGGGCGCTTGGGGATTTCCAGCGACTGGATCGGCGGCAGATGGGCGCCGACATAGATCACGACGCCGATCACGGCGATCACGCCCCACAGGCTCAACACCGCGCCCCAATAGATGAGACGGCCGAGGCCGAACCCTCCGCGCGACTTCGACCTTCGCTTGGCGCCGCTGCGGCTTGGCTGAGCCTTCCGCTCGCGCGGCGGCTCCTCGTCGGGCTCGTCGGCTTTGCGCTTGGCGGATGATTTCGTGGACTTCTTCGGCGTGTCGTCGCCGCCGGGGATGCGGTCCGCGGCCGTCAGGCGCAGATCGGCGAGCGCCGCGGGCAAGCCGAACAACGGCTCCTTCCGCCCACCCTTCTTCTTTCCCCACGCCATACGCAAAACGCCCGGTCAGACCGCCCCGCCGCACGCTAGCGGTCGCTGTTTAAGGCCCGGTTACCCCGGCGTTAACGCGCGATTAGGAGATGCGGCATTCGCCCGCCGCAGTTCCGCTTCCGAGGCGTGGGAGTTAGGATCGAATGCATAAAGAAGAGGGAGTTCGCATGGGCCACATCGATCCGACCAAGGAGATCTTTGCGCAGTTCCGGGACAATGACCGCCCGGGCCCGATCCACATGCTCAACCTGGTGCGCCTGCGCAAAGAAGCCGCCTATCCTGATGGCCGCAAGGCGAGCGGCGCTGAGGCCTATGCCGCCTATGGCCGCGAGAGCGGCCCGGTGTTCGAACGCCTCGGCGGCCGCATCGTCTGGCAGGGCCGGTTCGAGCTGATGCTGATCGGCCCGCAGGAGGAACGCTGGGACCATTGCTTCATCGCGGAATATCCGAGCGTCGCCGCCTTCGTCGAGATGATCCGCGATCCCGTCTATCGCGAGGCGGTGAAGCACAGGCAGGCGGCGGTGGAGGACTCGCGGCTGATCCGGCACGCCGTGCTGCCGGTCGGGAAGAATTTTGGGGAGATACCGACTTGATTGCGGCGGAGCGAATCTCCACCGTCATGGCCGGGCTTGACCCGGCCATCCACGCCTTCGTGTTCAATCATTCCGGGGCGGCTCGGAGAGCAGAACCCGGAATCTCGAGATTCCGGGTTCGATGCTGTCGCATCGCCCCGGAATGACAGCGAGAGAACTAACCCGCCGGACCCGCATCCTCTAGGATCGGGCCGAACAGCTCCCAGCGCTCGCCGCTGAACTTCATCATCTGAAGCTGCTTGTTGACGCGGTAGTCGGTCGGCGAGGTGTTGGCCTTGATGCCGGGCAGCGCGGTGTCGCTCGTGACGTCCTTCAGCGAGGCCGCCTGCTTCATGACGTTCTCGCGCGTCAGATCGTCACCGCACTGCTTCAGCACATGCACCAGCAGCTGCGCCGTGCTGTAGCCGTAGGTGTTGAAGTTCGAGTCCTTGTCGCCGTCGGGATAGTACTTCGCCATGAAGTCGAAATACCTCTTCAGGCCGGGATCATCCTTCCAGGTCGGATCGAGCGGTTCCTTGCCGTAGTTGACGCTGATGAGGCCCTTGGCGGCCTCGAGGCCGGCCGGCTTCAGCACCGCGCCGACGGAGGTCGCGTTGATGTCGACGATCTGCACTGGATGCCAGCCCATTTCGGCGATCTTCTTGATCGCCTGCGCGGCCTGCTTCGGCGTGGTCGCGCTGAAGAACAGATCGGCGCCGGCGTCCTTGATCTTGAGGATCTGCGAATCGACGGTCGGATCGGAGACCTCGTAGGAGGCTTCGGTCACGATCATCTTGGCGGCCTTGTCGCCGAGGCCGGCCTTGAGGCCGTTCAGATAATCCTTACCGAGGTCGTCGTTCTGATAGAGCACACCGATCTTGGCGTTCGGATGCTCCTTGAGAATGTACTGGCCGTAGATGCGGCCTTCGACGAAGTAGTTCGGATTGAAGCCCATGGTCCACGGAAAGTTCTTCGGATCAGTGAACCGCGAGGCACCGGTCGCCGCGAACAGCTGCGGCACCTTCTTGGCATTGAGATATTTCTGCACCGCTGCGTTCACGGGCGTGCCGATGATCTGGAAGGTCAGCAGCACCTCGTCGCTCTCGACCAGCTTGCGGATCTGCTCCACGGCTTTCGGCGGCGAATAGGCGTCGTCGTATTGAATCAGGTTGATCTTGCGGCCGTTGATGCCGCCCTGGTCGTTGATCATCTTGAAATAGGCGGCCTGGGTCTTGCCGATCGACGAATAGGCCGACGCCGGTCCCGAAAACGGCATGGTCTGCCCGACCTTGATCTCGGTGTCGCTGGCGCCCGGATCATATTTCTTCTGGGCACTGGCCGCAGAGATCGACAGCGCGAGGGTCAGCGCCGTTGCCGTGGCCAGATGCAGTACTCCATTCCTCATTCGCAATTTCCTCAATTTGTTATTGCAGGTGATCTGACCGGCGTGCACTCGCGCGTCGGACGTCACCGCTGAGGGCGAGTGTGGAGGAGGCGTTGTTGCGACGCAAGGTGGGGGAGGGCACGCAGTTCGTAGGGTGGGTTAGCCTTGCGGCTGCGCGAAGCGCAGTCCGCTGGGCGTAACCCACCACTTCTGCTTCCGCAGATCGAAATAGGGTGGGTTACGCTTCGCTAACCCACCCTACGTCATCGCTAACCCGACGGGCCCGTGTCCTCGATGATCGGTCCGAACAGCTCCCAGCGTTCGCCGTTGAACTTCATCATCTGCATCTGCTTGTTGACGCGATAGTCGTTCGGCCCGGTGTTGATCTTGATGCCGGGCAGCGCGAAGCTCGGAGTGAAGTCCTTGATGTTGGCGACCTGCTTCATCACGTTCTCGCGCGACAGGTCGTCGCCGCATTGCTTCAGCACCTGGGTCAGCAGCTCGGCGACCGAATAGGCATAGGTGTTGACCGTGTTGAGCTTGTCGCCCTCAGGGAAATACTTGTCCATGAAGGCGAAGAACGCTTTCACGCCCGGATCGTCCTTCCACTGGGGATCGCTGGGCTCCTTGCCATACTGGGTGGAGATGATGCCCTTGGAGATGTCGAGGCCGGCCGGCTTGAGGGTCGCTGAGATCGGGCTCGCATTGATGTCGAGGATATGCACGGGGTTCCAGCCGAGCTCGGCCACCTTCTTGATGGCTTGCGCCGCGAACTTCGGTGTCGAGGCATCGTAGAAAAGGTCGGCGCCCATCGACTTCAGTTTCACTACCTGCGAGTCCACCGTCGGATCGGTGACCTCGTAGGACACCTCGCCGACGATCATGCTGGCGGCCTTGTCGCCGAGGCCGCTCTTGAGCCCCGCGAGATAATCGCGGCCCATGTCGTCGTTCTGGTAGAGCACGCCGATCTTGGCGTTGGGATGCTCCTTGAGAATGTACTTGGCGTAGATGCGTCCCTCGGACACGTAGTTGGGGTTATAGGCGATGGTCCAGGGATAGTTCTGCGGGTCGTTGAAGCGGGCAGCGCCGGTCGAGGCGAGCAGCTGCGGGATCTTCTTGCCGTTGAGATATTTCTGCACGGCGGCATTGGCGGCCGTGCCGATGATCTGGAAGGTGAACAACACCTCGTCGCCTTCGACGAGCTTGCGCACCTGCTCGACGGTCTTCGGCGGCGAATAGGCGTCGTCATACTGGATGAGATTGATCTTGCGGCCGTTGATGCCGCCCTGATCGTTGATCATCTTGAAGTAGGCGGCCTGCGTCTTGCCGATGTTGGCGTAGACGGAGTAGGGGCCGGAGAACGGCACGGTCTGGCCGATCTTGATCTCGGTGTCGCTCGCACCGGTGTCATATTTCTTCTGGGCGAGAGCTTGGGTGGCGGAGAACGCGAAGGCGAGCGCCGCCGTGGCAGCTAGATAGGCTCTGCGAGTCTTCATGTTGGGATGTTCCTCCTGACGGAATTTTCCGGCCGACGGTCTTTTTCCCGTTGATTGCAACGGTCGCCATCGCTGCCGGAGAGTGTGGAGGAACGCGAGGTGCCGCGCAAGGATCGCGGCGCTGCGTTGTAGCGTCTCAGGTCAGGACTATTAAGCCAGGAACAATGCAGCCAGCGCGATCGCCGCCGGCAGCGCCTGCACGATCAGGATGCGCGTGCTGACGGTCGCCGCACCATAGGCGCCCGCCACGACCACGCAGAGCAGGAAGAACACCTTGATCTGGAACGCGAACGCGGGATTGCCGTGGACCAGACCCCAGATCAGGCCGGCGACGAGGAAACCGTTATAGAGCCCCTGGTTGGCAGCGAGCACCTTCGTGATCTCGGCCTTCTCAGGCGTATTGCGAAACACCTTCAGACCCGTCGGCTTGGTCCAGAGGAACATCTCCAGGACCAGGAAATAAGCGTGCAGTGCGGCGACCAGCGCCACCAGGACATTGGCGATCAGAATCAAGGTGAGCTCCCCCAAAGCGTCAGCTTTCGGGTGGACGTTAGCACGGCCGCCATGGCAAACGCGACGCTGTGTTTCGACGCCATGGTGCCGCAATGCCCGCTCGATCAACCAGACCGTCTGTAAGCTTCCGCCTCGATCGCCTGCCGACACCGATTGGGATCGCGCTACTCGTCACCGATGCCGAGGGCAATCTTCGTGCGCTCGATTGGGAGGATTACGAGCACCGCATGCGCGAGCTGTTGCGCCTGCATTACGGCGCGGTGGATCTGACCGATCAGCCTGCGCCCGCACCGATTCGGACAGCGCTGTCGCGCTATTTCGAAGGCGATCTCGGTCAGCTCTCGGGCATCGCGTGGCGGATCGCCGGGACGCCGTTCCAGCAGAAGGTCTGGACCGCGCTGGCAAAGATCCCGGCCGGCACGACGATGAGCTACGGCGCGATGGCCGCCAGGATCGAGATGCCGAAGGCCATTCGCGCCGTCGGCCACGCCAACGGCTCCAACCCGATCAGCGTGGTTCTGCCGTGCCACCGCCTAATCGGCGCGGATGGTTCACTGGTGAAATATGGCGGCGGGCTGGAGCGGAAGAGGTGGCTGCTGCGGCATGAAGGGGTGGAGGTCTGAGAGCCCGTTTCAGAATGTGTTGAGTGAACCGTGCCTACGACCGCACCGGCATCGTGGACACAGCCCGCCATACCCGAATCCGTCAGACTTTTGAGGTCATCACTTTCTGCACTATTTTCCAGGTCCCGTTCACCTTCAAGCATGACAACAGGTCCGTGAAGGAACGCGGCGGAATGCGCAATCTGATTTTCAAAAGCGCAAGCTCTCTTTCAACGTCTATTGATAGGATCTGATCTTCTCGCTCGAAGCCCAGTTGCTTCGGAGCCTTCGTGTTGCGGACCACTGCTAGCCATGACGCAATCGGCGTCACGCCCACGTTGCCGTCCTCGGCGACTTTTGTCACGGAACTCGAGGGGTGAAATATGGATGCAAATTTTTCAGCATCCATTTCATAGGCAGCATCGAAATAGGTCTGCGCAAGGGAGCGCAAGGCGGGAACGTCCGTATCCATTGTCATCCTCAAAGCTGTCGCATCGAACTCATTGGTGCGGCCCGGCGTCTACCTGCCTCGCAGAAAGCTGCGGCAGGTCGTCTCCGTGCTCGCGCAAAACCTACGGCAAGCTAACTTATGAGAATAGACGTCTTGAATGGCATGATCTCATGAGTGATATTCATGATGATGACAAACGAAATGAACGATCTCGCCACGTTTGCAATTGTGGCCCGTGAACGAAGCTTTACACGCGCTGCGATAAAACTGGGTGTGTCTCAGTCTGCTTTGAGCCATACGATCCGGAGGCTTGAGCAACGGCTTGAGCTGCGGCTGCTCGCTCGAACTACCAAGAGCGTTTCGCCCACCGCCGCGGGGGCAGCGCTCCTGGAAGACTTGTCTCCGGCGCTCGAGCAAATTCGTCATGCTCTCGACAAAGCCCGGAGCATTCGGCACCGACCCGAAGGTCGCCTTCGAATTGTAATGTCGCGATCAGCTGCGGTGATGGTCTTGTTGCCGCGGCTCAGAGTTTTCGCTGAGGCCTACCCTGGCATCATTCTGGACGTTGTCACGGTCACTGGCCCCGTGGACCTCGTTGCAGGCGAGTTCGATGCGGGTATCCAGCTCGGCGAGTACATTCAAAAGGACATGATCGCGGTTCGTGTCACGCCCGAACTGCGATTGGCGGTTGTGGGGTCGCCACGATATTTCGCTTCACGACGCCCCCCCGAAAAGCCAAAAGATCTCAACGATCATCGGTGCATTACCCTGCGTCTTGCCGGCGGTCCATATCGGTGGGAGTTTGAGCAAGGTCGAAAGTCGGTCACGATCAACGTCAACGGCCCACTGATAATTGACGATACTCATCTGGTGATTCAGGCAGCGCTCGCTGGAGTTGGTATCGGGCTCGCCTATGAAGAGCAGGTCGCCGGATATATTGCGAAGGGCCGCCTTGTTCGGGTGCTGGAGGATTGGACGCCGCCAATTCCCGGCTTCTTCATGTATTATTCCAGTCGCCAGCATCAACCAGCCGCGCTGTCAGCACTGGTGAAAGCGCTACGGCACTCCGAACAAAAGCCGGCACGATGATTGGTAAGCGGTCTGGGCCCCTTAGCCGCGAGCGCGCAATGACGAGAGTCACGCCGCCGGCTGAACCGCCTTGTCGCCGGCCATCACATGCGTCAGCGCGCTCTTGATCGCGGACTGCCGCGTCGGCGCGTTGATCTGTGCGCCGAGGAGGTCGGTGACGTAGAACACGTCGCGGGCGCGCTCGCCGAAGGTCGCGACATGGGCCGAGGCGATATTGAGATTGAGCTTCGAGATCGCGGTGGTGAGCTCGTAGAGCAGACCGGGCCGGTCGAGGCCTGAGACCTCGATCACGGTGTAGCGGTCGGACCATTGGTTGTTGATGGTCACTTCCGGCTCGATCACGAAGGGGCGCGCTTTGCTGCGCACGGTGCGCCGCGCCACCACTTCGGGCAGGCGCAGCTTGCCCTCCAGCACGTCCTCGATCATCTCGCCGATGCGCGTGGCGCGCCGACCCTCGTCCTCGTCGCGGTCGTATTCCCTGGAGATCGAGATCGTATCGAGCGCGCGGCCGTCGGTCGTGGTGTAGATCTGGGCGTCGACGATGTTGGCGCCGGCGGAGGCGCAGGCGCCGGCGATGATCGAGAGCAGCCAGGGGTGGTCGGCGGCGAAGATGGTCAGCTCGGTGACGCCGCGCACCTCGTCGAAGCCGACATTGATCGCGAGCTTGTGGCCGGCCTGCTCGCTGGAGCGGACGAAGCGGGCGTGGCGGATCTTGCGCGGCAGCTCGACCTTGAGCCAGTAGGCCGGATAGTGCCGGGCGATATAGGCATCGAGCTCGTCCGCCGGCCACTCGGCGAAGGCGTTGCGGAATTCGGCGTAGGCGGCTGTGAGGCGCTTGCCGCGATCGACTTCGGAGAAGCCGCCGGTCAGCACCGGCTCGGTCTCGTAATAGAGCGAGCGCAAGAGCTGCGCCTTCCAGCCGTTCCACACGCCCGGGCCGACGCCACGGATGTCGGCGGTGGTCAGGATGGTGAGCAGCTTCATCTGCTCGACCGACTGCACGACCGCGGCGAAATTCTCGATGGTCTTGCGATCCGACAGGTCGCGCGACTGTGCAACCGTGGACATGGTGAGGTGCTCCTCGATCAGCCAGGCCACCAGCTCGGTGTCGGCCGGGCTGAAGCCGAGCCGCGGGCACAGCCGGCGCGCGACCTTGGCGCCGGCGATCGAGTGGTCCTCGGGCCGACCCTTGGCGACGTCGTGCAGCAGTGTCGCGATGTAGATCACCGCGCGGTGCTCGGGGCGGGTCTTGCGCATCAGGTCGCTGGCGAGCGTGAACTCCTCGATGCCGCCGCGCTCGATGTCCTGGAGGAAGCCGATGCAGCGGATCAGGTGCTCGTCGACGGTGTAATGATGATACATGTTGAACTGCATCATCGAGACGATCTTGCCGAAGGCGCGAATGAAATGGCCGAGCACGCCGGTCTCGTTCATTCGCCGCAGCACGATCTCGGCGTTGTCCGAGGTCAGGATCTCCATGAACAGCCGGTTGGCCTCGGGATTCTCGCGCAGCTGCGCGTTGATCAGGCCGAGCGAGCGCGTCACATCGCGCATCGCGTCCGGATGGAAGGCGAGGTTGTTCTTCTGCGCGAGGCGGAAGATGCGGATCAGGTTGACCGGATCGTGCTTGAAGATATCAGGCGCGGCGACGTTGATGCGGTTGTTGTCGACGATGAAGTCGTCGCTGTCAGGCACGCGCCGCTTCGCCGGCGTCGGGCGCAGCCGCGCCATCATCCGGCTCAAGACCGGCGCGGGCTTGGCCTGCTGGTCCTCGAGCTTGGCGCAGAGGATGGCGGTGAGGTTGCCGACTTCCTTGGCGACCAGGAAGTAGTGCTTCATGAAGCGCTCGACATCCTGCATGCCGGGATGCGAGGTGTAGCCGAGCCGGATCGCGATCTCGCGCTGGAGGTCGAAGGAGAGACGCTCCTCGGCGCGGCCGCAATAGAAATGCAGATTGCAGCGCACCGACCAGAGGAAATCGGCGCAGCGGCGGAAGCTGCGGTATTCCTGCGCGTCGAACACGCCGCGCTCGACCAATTCGTCGGTGTCGCGCACGCGATAGACGTATTTGGCGATCCAGAACAGCGTGTGCAGGTCGCGCAGCGCGCCCTTGCCGTCCTTGACGTTGGGCTCGACCAGATAGCGCGACTGGCCGCCACGGCGATGCCGCTCCTCGCGCTCGGCGAGCTTTGCGGTGACGAATTCGGACGCGGTGCCCTGCACCACTTCCTTGTCGAAACGCGCGACCAGCTCGTCGTAGAGCGGCTGATCACCGGTGAGAAAGCGCGTCTCCAGGATCGCGGTGCGGATGGTCATGTCGCCGCGCGCCTGGCGGATCGATTCATCGACCGAGCGCGTGGCGTGGCCGACCTTCAGCCCCATGTCCCACAGGCAGTAGAGGATCGCTTCGGCGACCTGCTCGCCCCAGGCGGTCTGCTTGTAGGGCAGGATGAACAAGAGATCGATGTCGGACTCGGGCGCCATCAGGCCGCGGCCATAGCCGCCGGTCGCCACCACCGCCATGCGCTCGGCGCCGCTCGGGATCGGCGAGCGGTAGAGATGGCGCGTCGCCGCGGAGTACAGGATGCGGATGATCTCGTCCTGGACATGGCACAGTCGCTCGGCGCAGCGGCGGCCGTGGCGGTCCTTGAGCAGGATCGCCTGCGCCGCGGCGCGCGCCGCGATCAGCTCGGCCTTGAGCAACTGCGCGACGGCAGTGCGGAACGCGTCCTCGCGTCCCTCATGCTTTTCGGCAAGCGCATCGACCGCGGCTGTGATCCGCGCGGTATCGAAGCGATCGTCCACCTCAGGCTTCTGCTCAGTCGCGACGCTATCCATGTCTCACCGAATATGGGGTCTCATCGGATATAAGAGGTGACCCGCGCTGTCACCCGCCATTCTCAGGCAATAGTCGTTCCATGCTGGAAAAGGCCGGCCGGGAGCAAATTGTTCTCGCGCCGCAGGCTTTCAAGGGTCGGATTTTCTCGTTGACCTCTAGATATAACTCATTGAAAAACAATGAAGTTTTTGAGGAGGCTGGGCATGACCTGGATGACACGACGCATTCTGCTCGCGGGAGCCATTGCGCTCGCCGCGACCCCCGCGGCAAAGGCGGCGGACCCGCTCAAGGAGATCCGCATCGACTGGGCAACCTACAACCCGGTGTCGATGGTCCTGAAGCAGAAGGGGCTGCTGGAGAAGGAGTTCGCCAAGGACGGCATCACCATCACCTGGGTGCAGTCGGCGGGCTCCAACAAGGCGCTCGAATTCCTCAACGCCGGCTCGATCGATTTCGGCTCGACCGCCGGCTCGGCGGCGCTGGTCGCGCGCATCAACGGCAATCCGATCAAGTCGATCTATGTCTATTCGCGGCCCGAGTGGACCGCGCTGGTGACGGGCAAGGATTCCAAGATCGCAAGCGTTGCTGATCTGAAGGGCAAGCGCGTCGCGGTGACGCGCGGCACCGATCCGCACATCTTCCTGGTACGCGCACTTCTCGGTGCCGGTCTCACCGAGAAGGACATCACGCCGGTGCTGCTCCAGCACGCCGACGGCAAGACCGCGCTGATCCGCGGCGACGTTGATGCCTGGGCCGGTCTCGATCCCATGATGGCGCAGGCCGAGGTCGAGGAAGGTGCAAAGCTGTTCTATCGCAAGGCCGACGCCAACACCTGGGGCATCCTCAATGTGCGCGAGCAGTTCTTGAAGGACTATCCCGACGCCGCCCGTCGCGTGCTCGCGGTGTATGAGGAGGCGCGAAAATATTCGCTGGCGAATTACGACGAGCTGAAGAAGACCTTCATCGCGGTGACGAAGCTGCCCGAGGCGGTCGTCGACAAGCAGCTCAAGGAGCGCACCGAGCTGACCCACAGCCGCATCGGCGCGCCCCAGCGCGAGTCGATCCTCGCCGCCGGCCTCGCGCTCCAGCAAGCCGGCGTCGTCGACGCCAAGGTCGACGTGAAGGCGACGCTGGATGCGCTGATCGACGACCAGGTCCCGCTGCCGACGAATTAGTAAGCGGCACGCCGGCGCAGCACATTCCGTCGTCGTCCCGGGGCGCGAAGCGAACCCGGGACCCATAACCCCAGGGAGTGGTTGTGGTGCGAAGGCGTCACTCCGAGTCCCCGTAGCCACGTCGTCCTGTGGTTATGGGCCCCGGATCTGCGCTTCGCTTGCCCGGGGCGACAGCGGAGATTGCCGCGCACCCTTGCAATCTCACACAAGACGCGCTTCCTACCGGCCATGATCTCCGACGCGCCAGTCCTGCAACAAACTTCGGAACCCGCCGAACGTGCCGCCGCGCCTTCGCGGCTGTCGCGCTACGGGCGGCCGATGCTGGGACTGCTGCTGCCGCTGACACTCGCGCTCGGCTGGGAGCTGGTGGTCTGGTCCGGCTGGTCCAACGGGCGCCTGGTGCCGCCGCCCTCGCGCGTCTTTGCCACCATCAGCGAGCTCGCCCGCTCCGGCGAGCTGGTCCGCCATATCGCCGCGACGCTGTGGCGCGTCGGTCTCGGCTTTGCCTTCGGCGTGGTCGCGGGCACGCTGTTAGGTGCCATCTCCGGCTATTGGTCGCTGGCGCGGCGGCTTCTTGATCCCACGGTACAAGCCTTGCGCGCGATCCCCTCGCTCGCCTGGGTGCCGCTGTTCATCCTCTGGCTCGGCATCTTCGAGACCTCCAAGATCGCGCTGATCGCGGCCGGTGTGTTCTTCCCGGTCTATCTCGGCGTGATGGGCGCGATCCTCTCGGTCGATCGCAAGATCGTCGAGGTCGGCCGCACCTTCCGCCTCTCCGGCTTTGCCATGATCCGCCGCATCCTGCTGCCCGCGGTGCTGCCGGCCTATGTCGTGTCCCTGCGCGTCGGCCTTGGTCTCGGCTGGATGTTCGTCGTCGCGGCCGAGTTGATCGGCGCCTCCGAAGGCCTCGGCTATCTCCTGCTCGACGGCCAGCAGCTCGGCAAGCCCGCGCAGATCCTCGCCGCCATCGTGATCTTCGCCATCCTCGGCAAGCTCACCGACTGGCTGATCGAGGTCGCAGCCGCGCCGTTCCTGCGCTGGCAGGACGCCTTCTCCCGCGCGAAGGGAGCGTAACACGATGCTGGCGCTCGACCGGGTCAGCAAGATCTATCCCAACGGCGTCGAGGCGCTGGCGCGCTTCTCCGCCCAGATCAGGCAGGGCGAGATCATCGCCATCATCGGTGGCTCCGGTTGCGGCAAGTCCACGCTGCTCCGCGCCATCGCCGGTCTCGACCGCGCCAGCTCCGGCGCCGTGACGCTCGACAGCGAAGCGATCTCTTCGCCGCACGCCAAGATCGGCATCATCTTCCAGGAGCCGCGGCTGCTGCCCTGGCTCAGCGTTGCCGACAATATCGGTTTCGGCCTTGCGGATCTGCCCGCGGCCGAGCGGCGCGAGAAAGTGGCGCGCGCGCTCGATCGTGTTGGCCTCGCCGACAAGGCGCAGGCCTGGCCGCGCGAGCTCTCCGGCGGACAGGCGCAGCGCGTCGCGATTGCGCGGGCGCTGGTGCCGCAGCCCGAGGTGCTGCTGCTCGACGAGCCGTTCTCGGCGCTCGATGCCTTCACCCGCAGGGATCTGCAGGATCATCTGCTCGACCTCTGGGCCGACACGCGCCCGACCTTGATCCTCGTCACACATGACGTCGACGAGGCCGTGGTGCTGGCTGACCGCGTGCTGGTGATGCGGCCGCGGCCGGGCCGGCTGTTCGACCAGATCGAGATCAATCTCGGCCGGCCGCGCGACCGCAATTCGCCGCTGTTCGAGACCTTCAAGCGGAGTGTGCTGACGTCACTCGACCGCTCGCTCGACCGCAGCGTGCCCGACCGTGACGCAACCCAGGGTCCCGGTCAGGCCATGTGGTGGTGACATTCGCTCCTTAAGCCGGTACATCGGCAGGCGTATTTTCCGGGAGAGAACAACATGGACGCCGCCGAACTGCGCCAGATGCAGGCCCCGATCAAGGAACGCTACAAGACCGATCCCAAGGCCGCGATGATCACGCTGAAGGCCAAGGGCTCCACCGACAGCGAAGGCATCGCCTGCAAGGTCGAGACCGGCCGCGCCATCGCGATGGCCGGTTTGCACCCCGCCACCGGCGGCTCCGGCCTCGAACTCTGCTCCGGCGATATGCTGCTGGAAGCGTTGGTCGCCTGCGCCGGCGTCACGCTGAAATCGGTGGCGACCGCGATCGAGGTGCCGCTGAAAACCGGCAAAGTCTATGCCGAGGGCGATCTGGATTTCCGCGGCACGCTCGGCGTCGACAAGGAGACCCCGGTCGGCTTCGCGGAGATCCGCCTGCGCTTCGAGGTCGACACCGATGCGCCGCAGGACAAGCTCGACCTCCTGCTCAAGCTCACTGAGCGCTATTGCGTGGTCTACCAGACCATCAAGAACGGCCCGAAGGTTTCGGTGTCGATGCAGCGGATGTGACGCGAGGGCCTAACCCAACAATCGGCGTCGTCCCGGGGCGCGCCGCTTGGCGCGAGCCTGGGACCCCTAACCCCAGGCCGTAGTGACTTCAGACGGGTCGTAGCTCCAGCTCTTCAACCACCACGGCCTGTGGCTATGGATTCCGGGCTCGCGCTTCGCTTGTCCGCGACGACAAAAACAAAAAAATGTCCCTCGACCTCCACTTCATTCTCATTCTTCTCCTGCGCATGGCGATCGCGGCGGCGTTCGTCGTGTCGGCGTCGATCATCACCGAACGCTCCGGTCCGGTGATCGGCGCGCTGGTGGCGACGCTGCCGATCTCGGCCGGGCCGTCCTATGTCTTCCTCGCGATCGACCATGACGCAGCCTTCATCGCGCAAGGCGCGCTGGCGAGCCTTCCGGTCAACGCGGCGACGATCGTCCTCGGGCTCACCTATGTCGTGCTGGCGCAGCGGAACAATCTGCTGGTGAGTGTCGGAAGCGCGGTCGCGGTGTGGATCGTGCTGGCCTCCATCATTCGCCTGTTCGACTGGAGCTTGACGGCCGGCCTTGCCGTGAACCTGGTCGCCTTCGGCATCTGCATTCCTCTGCTCGCAAAATACCGCCACGCGAAGATGCCGCTGGTGACGCGCCGCTGGTACGACATCCCGTTCCGCGCCTCGCTGGTGGCGACGTTGGTTGCGATCGTGGTCTCGACCTCGGGCTGGGTCGGCCCGCGGGTGAGCGGCGTCATCGCGCTCTACCCGATCGTGTTCACCAGCATCATGGTGATCCTGCATCCGCGCATCGGCGGTCCGCCGACCGCCGCCGTGCTCGCCAATTCAGCCTGGGGGCTGCTCGGATTCGGCATGGCGATTGCTGTCATGCACGTCGCGGTCGTGTGGTTTGGCTCCGCCATCGGCCTGTGCCTTGCACTCGCAACCTGCATCGTCTGGAACCTGACGCTGTGGGCGATCGGGCGTCGCGCGAAGCATAGGATGCGGCACGCGCCGTGAGACGACGGGCGTTGGTGACATCACGCCGCGAATGCCCAATCGGCGTGTCGCCATCATTCGATGCGCGCCACGTCTTCAAGCTGTTGAATGACAAGCGTCATTTCAGATCGCGTCGCGACTTTTGCCGAATTTTCCCGGAAAATCGCGATGGTTTTGCAGTACTGCCGCTGCTGATTTCCGACAACTCCATTAGAACTTTATTCGACCTTTTCGCCTAGCATCGTGTTTGCGTACCCGCTTCCGCCGTCGCCGGCGTGAAACTTGTCCGATTTGTAGCCGATTGTGCGGACCTGCGGGATTTGTCGATTGAAGTTTGTAAGTCGCCGCACGGGCACATCCCGACTGGCGTATCCTCGCTGCTTATTTCGAGATGGAGATTCTTTGATGTTTGGTCGCAGGTCCCGCAGCGATGCGGACGCAGAGATTGCCGCCATCGGCCGCTCGCAGGCGGTGATCGAGTTCGCGATGGACGGCACGATCCTCAACGCCAATCAGAATTTCCTGACGGCGCTCGGCTACTCCCTCGGCGAGATCAAGGGGAAGAAGCACGCCATGTTCATGCCGGCCAATCAGCGCGAGGACGCCGCGTACCAGGCGTTCTGGGCGCAACTCAATCGCGGCGAGCCGCAGGTCTCCGAATTCAAGCGGATCGCCAAGGGCGGCCGCGAGGTCTGGATCGAGGCCTCCTACAATCCGGTGCTCGACGCCGCCGGCAAGCCCGTCAAGGTCGTGAAGATCGCGACCGACATCACCGCGAAGAAGATTCGCGGCATGACCGAGGCCTCCAAGATCGCCGCCATCGGCCGTGCCCAGGCCATGATCGAGTTCAAGCTCGACGGCACCATCGTCACCGCCAACGAGAATTTCTGCAAGACGCTCGGCTACTCGCTGGCCGAGATCGAGGGCCGGCATCACAGCCTGTTCGTCGCTCCTGCCGAGCGCGACGGCGTGGCCTATCGCGATCTCTGGACCAAGCTCAACCGCGGCGACTACCAGGCCGGCGAGTTCAAGCGGATCGGCAAGGGTGGTCGCGAGGTCTGGATTCTCGCCTCCTACAATCCGTTGCTCGACGAGCGCGGCAAGCCGTACGGCGTCGTCAAATTCGCAACCGACGTCACCGCGGAGAAGCTGAAGAACGCCGATCTCGCCGGTCAGATCGCGGCGATCGACAAGGCCCAGGCCGTGATCGAATTCAACATGGACGGCACCATCATCACGGCGAACGCCAACTTCCTCGCCACGCTCGGCTACTCCTTGGCCGAGATCAAGGGCCATCACCACAGCATGTTCGTCGAGCCCACGGAGCGCGACGGCGCGGCCTATCGCGAGTTCTGGGCCGCGCTCAATCGCGGCCAGTACCAGGCGGCCGAATACAAGCGCATCGGCAAGGGCGGCAAGGAGGTCTACATCCAGGCCTCGTACAACCCGATCCTCGATCTCAACGGCAAACCGTTCAAGGTGGTGAAATACGCCACCGACACCACGCGGCAGGTGCTGGTCCGCATGGGCAACGAGCGCGTCCGCGGCATGATGGAATCGGTTGCCGCCGGTTCAGAGGAACTCAACGCCTCGGTGCGCGAGATCTCCGAGGCGATGACCAAGTCGCGCGAGACCGCGATGAGCGCGGTGGATCAGGTCGCCGCCGCCGACGCGCAGGCGCAGCGCCTCACCGAGGCTGCGCAGGCGATGAGCGGCATCGTCGAGATGATCAACAGCATCACCGGGCAGATCAACCTGCTCGCGCTCAACGCCACGATCGAATCCGCCCGCGCCGGCGAGGCCGGCCGCGGCTTCGCGGTGGTGGCATCCGAAGTGAAGAGCCTCGCCAACCAGGCCAAGCAGGCGACCGACAAGATCGGCCAGGAGATCGGCAGCCTCAACGGCATCTCCGGCGACGTCGTCAGCGCGCTCGGTTCGATCAAGCAGGCGATCAACAACGTCAGCGAATACGTGACGTCAACCGCCGCCGCCGTCGAGGAGCAGAGCACGGTGACGAACGAGATGTCGACCAGCATGCAGCGCGCCGCCGCGGAAGCCGCGGCGATCGCGGCAAGGGCGTAGGCGGCAACCACACTGTCATTCCGGGGCGCCTCGAAGAGGCGAACCCGGAATCTCGAGATTCCGGGTTCGATGCTTCGCATCGCCCCGGAATGACGGCCGATTTCACTGCTTCGGCAGCTTGGCTCTCAACGCATACAGAGCATCGAGCGCCTCGCGCGGGGACATCTCGTCGGGGTGCAGCGCCTTCACGGCGTCCATCAGCAGGTCGGCCTCGCTCGGCGGGGCGGCTTCTGCGGCGGCGCGGGAGGGGACGGCGAACAGTGGCAGATCGTCCACCAAGGCGCGCGCGGTCTGGCCGCGGTCCTGCGCCTCCAGCTTGGAGAGCACGGATTTTGCGCGCGTGATCACGGCCGGCGGCAGGCCGGCGAGCTTGGCGACCTGGATGCCGTAGGAGCGGTCGGCCGAGCCCGGCAGCACCTCGTGCAGGAACACGACATTGCCCTGCCATTCCTTCACGCGCACGGTCGCGTTGAACATCCGCGGCAGCTTGGCCGAGAGTGCGGTCAGCTCGTGATAATGCGTGGCGAACAATGTGCGGCAGCGGTTGCTTTCGTGCAGGTGCTCGATCGCGGCCCAGGCGATGGAGAGGCCGTCAAAGGTCGCGGTGCCGCGGCCGATCTCGTCGAGGATCACGAGTGAGCGTTCGCCCGCTTGATTGAGGATCGCCGCGGTCTCGACCATCTCCACCATGAAGGTGGAGCGGCCGCGGGCGAGATCGTCGGCAGCGCCGACGCGCGAGAACAGGCGGTCGATGATACCGATCCGCGCGCGCGTCGCCGGCACGAAGCTGCCGATCTGCGCCAGCAGCGCAATCAGCGCGTTCTGGCGCAGGAAGGTCGATTTACCCGCCATGTTGGGACCGGTGAGCAGCCAGAGCTGGCCGGATTTTTGCGCGGGCGCAGGCGACAGATCGCAGGCATTGGCAATGAATGGCTCGCCATTGCGCTTGAGCGCCTGCTCGACCACGGGATGACGGCCGGCCTCGATCGCGAAGGCGAGCGACGAATCGACCTCCGGCCGCACATAGTTCTCGTCGATCGCCAGCTTTGCGAGCGAGGTCGCAACGTCGAGCAGTGCAAAGCCTTGCGCTGCGGCGCGCAGGTCGTCGCTGATCTCGAGCGCCTTGGCGCAGAGCTTTTCGAAGATTTCGAGCTCGAGGCCGAGCGCGCGATCGCCGGCATTGGCGATCTTGGCTTCGATCTCGCCGAGCTCCGACGTGGTGAAGCGGACCTGGCCCGCCAACGTCTGGCGGTGGATGAAGGTCGCGTTCAGCGGTGCCGACATCAGCTTGTCGCCGTGCTGCGCGGTCACCTCGACGAAATAGCCGAGCACGTTGTTGTGGCGGATCTTGAGGGCCTTGACGGAGGTCGCGTCGGCGTAGCGCGCCTGCATCGAGGCGACCACGAGGCGCGAGGCATCGCGCAGGTTTCGCGCTTCGTCGAGGGCAGGTTCGTAACCTTGGCGGACGAAGCCGCCGTCGCGCTTGATCAGCGGCAATTGCTCGTCGAGAGCGCTTGCGAAGCCGGCCGCGAGCTCGCGCGACGGTCGCTGCAAGGCCGCCATCACCGCCGCAATCTCCTGCGGCGGCTGGTCGAGCTCGGAAAGCCGCGTCAGCACCTGATCGGCGGCGATGATACCGTCGCGGAGGCCCGCAAGGTCGCGCGGGCCGCCACGACCGACCGAGAGGCGGGCCAGCGCGCGCGACATGTCGGGCGCGCCACGCAGGATGCTGCGGATGTCCTCGCGTGCGGCCGAGTCGGCAACGAAAGTGCTGACCGCGTCGAGCCGCCGTGCGATCGCCGGCGCATCCGTCAGCGGCGCCGCCAGACGCTGCGCCAGCAGACGCGAGCCGGCGGAGGTCACCGTGCAGTCGATGGCATCGAGCAGCGAGCCGCGGCGTTCGCCGGCGAGCGTCCGCGTCAGTTCGAGATTGGCGCGCGTCGCCGGATCGATCGCCATGGTCGCACCGGATGCTTCGCGCGCGGGCGGCGGCAGCGGCGGATGCTTGCCGACCTGGGTGCGGTCGACATAGGTGACAGCGGCGGCCGCAGCCGTTGCTTCCAGCCGCGTGAGCTGCGCCAGGCCGTCCATGGTCGCGACGGCAAAATAGTCGCAGAGGCGCTTCTCGGCGGTGGCGCCATCGAAGACGTCGCGGGTGAGCGGCGTCACCGCCGGCAATTCGCGCAGGGTCTGGCCGAGCTCGTTGTCGCTATAGAGCGCATCGGTGACGATCGCCTCGTTCGGGTTGATGCGCGCCAGCGTCGCGGCGAGCTCGCCGCCCGAAACCTCGGTGACCATGAATTCGGCGGTCGAGATGTCGATCCAGGCAAGGCCGAAGCGGTCGCCGCCGGCGGACGAACGCGCGCGCGCGATCGCCAGCAGGTAATTGTTGGTACGCGCGTCGAGCAGCGTGTCCTCGGTCAGCGTGCCCGGCGTGACCAGGCGCACCACGCCGCGGCGCACGACGCTCTTGTTGCCGCGCGCTTTCGCCGCCGCTGGGTCCTCGGTCTGCTCGCAGACCGCGACACGGTGGCCGGCCGAGATCAGGCGGTGCAGATAATCCTCGGAGCGCTCGACCGGCACGCCGCACATCGGGATGTCGTTGCCCTGATGCTTGCCGCGCTTGGTCAGCACGATGCCGAGCGTCTTCGAGGCGATCTCGGCATCCTCGAAGAACAGCTCGTAGAAATCGCCCATCCGGTAGAAGAGCAGCAGGCCCTGATGCGCAGCCTTGATCTCGAGGTACTGTTCCATCATCGGTGTGACGCGCGCGGCGGCTTCCGCCGGCGCTGCGGGTGCTTCGTCGGGCGGCGGTACGGGTATCGGCTGTTGCATCGTCATGGGCGGCGCAACCTACAAAATTTCGCCTCCTGCTCCTATCGGTTTGGCCGGGGAGGGGAGGTTTTCCACGTTGTCCGCACCACGGCATGCGCTGCCGGCGTGTGCGCCCCTCGAATCCCGCGCGAAACCGTCAATTGACCTGCCGCGGGCGCCCTCCTAAAACTCCGCCGACATTGAAGAATTTGGCCGGATCGCGGCATTCAGGGAGAACAACGATGCGTGATGTCTTTATCTGCGACGCCGTGCGGACCCCGATCGGCCGTTTCGGCGGCTCGCTCGCCAAGGTGCGCGCCGACGACCTCGCCGCCGCCCCGATCAAGGCGCTGATGGCCAAGCACCCCAATCTCGACTGGGCCCAGGTGGATGAAGTCTTCTTCGGCTGCGCCAACCAGGCCGGCGAGGACAACCGCAACGTCGCGCGCATGGCGCTGCTGCTGGCAGGCCTGCCGGATTCGGTTCCCGGCCAGACGCTCAACCGCCTCTGCGCTTCCGGCCTCGATGCGGTCGGTGCCGCGGGCCGCGCGATCCGTTCCGGCGAGGTCGAGCTTGCGATCGCGGGCGGCGTCGAATCCATGACCCGCGCGCCGTTCGTGATGGGCAAGGCGCAGGAAGCCTTCTCGCGCTCGGCCGAGATCTTCGACACCACGATCGGCTGGCGCTTCATCAATCCGCTCTTGAAGGCGCAGTACGGCGTCGATGCGATGCCGGAGACCGGCGAGAACGTCGCCGAGGAGTTCCAGGTCTCGCGCGCCGACCAGGACGCCTTCGCGATCCGCTCGCAGCAGCGCGCCGGCAAGGCGATCGCGGCCGGCTATTTCGCGGAAGAGATCACCCCGATCACCATTCCCGGCGGCAAGGCCGGCCCCATCACGGTCGACAAGGACGAGCATCCGCGCCCCGAGACCACGCTGGAAGGCTTGGCAAAACTGAAGCCGATCGTGCGCAATCCCGGCACGGTCACCGCCGGCAACGCGTCGGGCGTCAATGACGGCGCCGCCGCCATGATCCTCGCCTCGGAAGCCGCGGTGAAGAAGCATGGCCTGACGCCGCGCGCGCGCATCCTCGGCCTCGCTTCGGCCGGCGTGCCGCCGCGCATCATGGGCATCGGCCCGGTGCCGGCGACCCGCAAGCTGATGGAGCGGCTCGGCAAGAAGATCAGCGACTTTGACCTGATCGAGCTCAACGAAGCCTTCGCCTCGCAGGGCATTGCCTGCATGCGTCAGCTCGGCGTCGCCGACGACGCCGATTACGTCAATCCGCATGGCGGCGCCATCGCGCTCGGCCATCCGCTCGGCATGAGCGGCGCCCGCCTCGCGCTCACCGCCGTGCACGGCATGGAAAAGCGCGGCGGCAAGCTCGCGCTCGCCACCATGTGCGTCGGCGTCGGCCAGGGTGTGGCCGTCGCGATCGAGAAGCTGAATTGACGAAACGCGCAGCGTCCCGTCATCCCGGGGCCGTGTGCCACAGACTCGTCATGCCCGGGCTTGTCCCGGGCATCCACGTTCTTGGTGCCGCGAGAGGAAGGTCGTGGATGGCCGGGACAAGCCCGGCCATGACGCAAGGTGAAGGGACCGTCCCATGATCATCGAGCGCGAGCAGGACGTCACGGCCGCGGCACTGGCGGTGATGGAGCGGACGGCCGATCCGCGGCTGCGCCAGATCATGGTCTCCCTGGTCAAGCATCTGCACGCCTTCGTCCGCGACGTCCGCCTGAGCGAGCAGGAATTCCGCGACGCCACCGCGATCGTGGCCGAGCTCGGCAAGTTGACCACCGACACGCATAATGAAGTCGTGCTGCTGGCCGGCTCGCTCGGTGTCTCCCCGCTGGTGTGCCTGCTCAACAACGGCGACGACGGCAACACCGAAACCGATCAGTCGCTGCTCGGGCCCTTCTGGCGGCTGAACTCGCCGCGGGTCGAGAACGGCGGATCAATCGTGCGCTCGGAGACGCCGGGCGCGCCGCTGTTCGTCAGCGGCCGTGTCGTCGACAAGGACGGTCGTCCCGTCGCAGGCGCAGAGGTCGATGTCTGGCACGCTTCGCCGGTTGGTCTCTACGAGAACCAGGACCCCGATCAGGCCGACATGAACCTGCGCGGAAAGTTCACGACGGACCAGGATGGGCGCTTTGCCTTCAGCTTGGTGATGATGGTCGGCTATCCCATTCCGACCAACGGCGTGGTCGGCCGCCTGCTCGAGGCGCAGGGCCGGCATCCCTATCGACCGGCGCATCTGCACGCGCTGATCTTCAAGCCCGGATTCAAGACGCTGATCTCGCAGGTCTACGATCCCGCCGATCCCCATATCGACAGTGACGTGCAGTTCGGGGTGACGCAGGCGCTGATCGGCAAGTTCGAGCGCCACGATACGCCGCATGCGACCGCATCCGACGTCGTGGCGCCCTGGTACTCGCTCGACCACACCTATCGGCTTGAGGCCGGGGAAGCCGTGTTACCGCGGCCGCCGATCAAATAGACGCACATAGGCCCGCTGCCGGGCGCAGGAACGCAACTAAACCCGCTTCCCCCAATTAGTTATATCCTATAATGATTGGCGGAAGCGTTGACCGGCCGGACCAAAATGGCCGGGGAGGAGTTCGCCAATGACATTCATCTATCCCACCGACAGCAACAAGGCGCATCCGCTGCCGCTGTCGCCCGAGTACAAGAGCTCGATCAAGCGCGCGCCGAACAAGCCGTTGATCCCGATGCGACACACCCTGTCGGAGCTGACCGGTCCGGTCTATGGCCACGAGACCGTGCGCCAGGGCGACAACGACCTCACCACCCAGCATGCGGGCGAGCCGATCGGCGAGCGCATCATCGTGCACGGCCATGTCCGCGACGAGGACGGCCGCGGCGTGCCGAACTCGCTGGTCGAGATCTGGCAGGCCAATGCCTGCGGCCGCTATGTCCATGTCCGCGACCAGCACCCGGCACCGCTCGATCCGAATTTCACCGGCGCAGGCCGCACCGTGAGCGATGCCGACGGCTATTACCGCTTCGTCACCATCAAGCCCGGCGCCTATCCCTGGGGCAACCACCACAACGCCTGGCGTCCCGCGCATATCCATCTATCGGTGTTCGGCCGTTCCTTCGTCACGCGCCTCGTGACCCAGATGTATTTTCCTGCTGACCCGCTGTTCCCGTTCGACCCGATCTTCAATTCGGTGCCGGACGAGAAGGCGCGGGCGCGGATGGTGTCGTCGTTCGACCTCGAGAACACCCAGCCCGAATGGGCGCTGTGCTACCGCTTTGATATCGTGCTGCGCGGCAAGAACGCCACGCCCATGGAGAACCACTAAAGTGCAGGATTCTGTGAAGCCCAACGGGATCACCCCATCGCAGACCGTCGGTCCGTTCTTCAAATACGGCCTGACGCCGAACGGCGAGTACGCCTGGAACGACGCGTTCACCAGCTCGACGCTGACGCCCGACGTCTCCGGCGACCGCATCCGTATCGAGGGCCGGGTGTTCGACGGCGACGGCGTCGTCGTGCCCGACGTCATGCTGGAGATCTGGCAGGCGGATGCGCAGGGCCGCTTTGCCGACCCGCAGGACAAGCGCGCGCTGCCGAACGCCAGCTTCCGCGGCTTTGCCCGCTGCGGCACCGACAAGGACGGCAATTATTCCTTCGACACCATCAAGCCCGGCGTTGTGCCCGACCCCGACGGCAAGCCGCAGGCGCCGCACATCGTGCTTGCGGTGTTCGGACGCGGCATGCTGCGGCATCTCTACACCCGGATCTATTTCAGCGACGAGGCCGGCAATGCCGCCGACCCCGTGCTGGCGCTGGTGCCGGCCGATCGCCGCGCCACGCTGACCGCGGTGCGCGAGGCCGGCAAGCCGCTCTACCGGCTCGACCTGCACCTTCAGGGCGACAACGAGACGGTGTTCTTCGACGTCTAAGGCAATGCGGAGCGGCGATTCCCGGTCGCCGCTACGCGCTTCTCATTCAGCGCAATCGCAGCCAGTGCCGCGCGTTTGAGCATCAGTTCATTGACGCAAACCGATTGACCGACATCCCATTCCCGTAGTTATGCGGAGCTTTTCTTCGGCAACCTCTCCGCGAGGAAAGCCCGTATTTACCGCAGCGGTCTAGGGTCAGTGCAGATTTGATTCGCGCCCGGATTGCCTCATGAAAATTCGCCTGTCGTTGTCGTCCGCGATTATTGCGTTCGGGATCGTGCTTGCCATCGGCTTCACTGCGGTCGTCTCCACCAGCCTCTATGCGCTGCGCGAGCTCAAGGTCGGCGGTCCGCTCTATTCCGACATCAAGCTCGGCAATGACCTCATCGCCGACATCCTGCCGCCGCCGGAATATGTCATCGAGGCCTATCTCGAAGCCACCCTCGCCATGCGCGAGCCGGATCAACTGGCGGCCCATGGCGAGCGCCTGGTCCAGCTCCGCAAGGATTACGACGAGCGCAAGGCTTACTGGGTCGCCTCCAGCCTCTCGGCCGACCTGAAGACGGCTCTGGTATCGAAATCCGATGCCGAGGTGCAGAAATTCTGGAAGGCATCCGACCAACTGCTGCCGGCCCTCAAGGCCAAGGACACGGCTGCCGCCGAGCGCGCCTATGCGCAGCTCAAGGATGCCTACACCGCGCATCGCGCCGTCATCGACAGCATCGTCGAGAACGCCAACAAGCAGAACGCCGCCATGGAGAAGCTGGCCGCGGACCGCGACAGCTCGATGCTTTACATCCTTCTCGGCGTCTCCGCCGCCGTTCTCGCCTTCATTGCCGCGGGTCTGCTCGGCGTTGCCCTCGGCGTGGTGCGACCGATCGTGCGCATGACCGGGGCGATGCAGAAGCTCGCAACCGGCGATCTCGCCGCCGATATTCCTTTCGCGCACCGTCAGGACGAGGTCGGCTCTATGGCCGCAGCCCTGCAGGTGTTCAAGCAGGGGGCAATCGAGAATTCCCGCCTGCGCGAGGAGCAGCTGCGCCAGGAGCAGGAGGCCGCGCGCGCCAAGCGTGGCGCCCTGTACCAGATGGCCGAGACCGTGGAGCGCGAGACCGGCCGCTCGGTCGACACCGCGAGCGCGGCGAGCCAGGGCGTCGAGCGGGCCGCCTCCAGCCTGTCCGAGATCGCGAGGTCGCTGTCGGCGGAATCGCAGGCGGTGGCCGCGGCCTCCACCCAGGCGCTGGGCAGCTCGCAGACCGTTTCGGCCGCAGCCGAACAGCTGAGCGCCTCGATCCGGGAGATCGCGACCCAGGTGGCGCGGACCTCGACCGTCACCAAATCGGCGGTCGCCGGCCGCGAGCAGGCGCGTTCGACCATCCAGGCGCTGGCGGGCGCGGTGAAGAAGATCGCCGAAGTCTCGGATCTCATTGGCGGCATCGCCGGCCAGACCAATCTCCTGGCGCTCAACGCCACGATCGAGGCCGCGCGCGCCGGCGAGGCCGGTCGCGGCTTCGCGGTGGTCGCCGCCGAGGTGAAGTCGCTGTCGGACCAGACCGCCAAATCCACCGAGGAGATCACGCGGCTGATCGCCGAGATCCAGGCTTCGACCCAGGCCGCCGTCGATGCCGTCGAGAGCATGGGAGGCCACATCGTCGAGATCGACGGCGTCGCCACCTCGGTTGCCGCCGCGATGGAAGAGCAGGACGCCGCGACGCGGGAGATCGCCCGGTCGATTTCCGAATCGGCGTCCGCCGCCAAGGAGGTCTCTGCCAAGATCGACAATGTCAGCCGCGACGCCGCCTCCGTGGATGAACGCGCCGCGGAGGTCAGGCAGGCGATCGCCGGCATGGCGGCCAATCTCGAACAGCTGCGGTCGGTCGTGGTCCGGACCGTGCGGGACTCGACTGCCGCTGCATAAGCCGGGCATCAACTGGTGCCCGGGGATGTGATCGTGCAGAATGGCGCGGGACGGGGGCATCGTGGTCATGACACTTCCACAACTGCCGGCGGTCGTTGAGCCCGCCCAACTGACCGCCGCGCTGCGCAGGGGGCGTGTGCTGGATGCTGGCGCCGTCCGAGAGGTGAAGGTGCTGCACCAGCGCGACACCGTCCTGTCGCACATCATCCGCCTTGGCCTGCGCTATGTCGGAGAATCCGGCGGCGCGCCGCAATCGCTGATCCTGAAGACCGCGCATGCCGCCTTCGCAAAATCGCTCGCAGATGCCGGCCGGCACGAGGTGGCTTTCTACACGCAACTTGCGCCGAACATGCCGCGGGGACTCGCGCCGCGCTGCTTCGACGGAAGCTTCGACGAGGAGAGCCAGGCCTGGCATCTCCTGCTCGAGGATCTCACCGACAGCCATGTGATCGCGACCCAATGGCCTTTGCCCCCGTCGCGCGAGCAGGCGATGGCCATCGTTACGACCCTGGCGCGCTGGCATGCAGCATGGTGGGACCATCCCGGCCTTGGCGATACCGTCGGCAGCTGGGCAAGCGCCGAGGACCGCGCGCAGCACATGGAGACCTTTGCCGGCCATTACGATCGTTTTGCCGATATGCTCGGCGACCGCCTCAGCGAAGAGCGCCGCACCCTCTATCGCCGCCTGATCGAGCATTCGGGCCGGCTATCCCAGCGCTATCAGTCACGGCGTCACATCAGCATCGCCCATGGTGATGCCCATATCTGGAATTTCCTGCTGCCGCGTCCCGGCGTCGCAGACACCGTGCGCATCTTCGATTTCGACCAGTGGCGCATCAACGTGCCGACGACCGATCTCGCCTACATGATGGCGACCCAATGGTATCCGCAGCAACGGCAGGCGCTCGAGCGGCCGCTGCTCAATCATTATCACGAGACGCTGATGGCCAATGGTGTCACCGGCTACACGCGCGGCGCGCTCGATCAGGACTATCGCCTGTCGGTGCTCTGGCAGATCACCAAGCCGGTCTGGCAATGGAGCATCAACATTCCTCCGCTGATCTGGTGGAACAACCTTGAGCGGGTGATGATGGCGGTCGAGGATTTGGGGTGTGAGGAGTTGTTGTAGCCGGCGCTGCTTCAACATTCTCGCTGTCGTCCCCGCGAACGCGGGGACCCATAACCACAGGAAGCAGTTGCGGCGCGAGCCGGCAACTCCGAGTCTTCGCCAAACCACTCCCTGTGGTTATGGGTCCCGGATCGGCGCTGCGCTTGTCCGGGACGACGGGGGAGTATGAGGCAACGCCGCGATAACGCGTCTACTCCATCACCGCATGTTCCGGCCCGGCGGCCTGCTTGCGCAGCGTGGCCTTGGTCGAGCCGATCAGTAGGGCGAGCGGGATGGTGAAGAGGATGAAGAACATCACCAGCTGGTAGTCGTGCGCGAAGGCGATGATTTGCGCCTGCACGCTGACCATCCTGTCGGCCATCGCGCGGCCGGCATCGGTCGACAGATTGATCATGCCGCGCACGTCGGGCATCTGCAGCGCGTGGTTGAACGGGTTGATGTGCTCGGAGAGGATCGCATAGGTTCGCCGCGTTCCCTGCGTCAGCTCGGCGATGACGACGGAAATGCCGACCGAGCTCGCGACGTTACGCATCAGCGTCAGCATCGCGGTGCCGTCGGTGCGCAAATTGTTCGGCAGCGTCAGGAACGCCACCGTCGAAAGCGGCACGAACACGAGGCCGAACCCGAAGCCCTGGATCACGCTGACGGTCACGATCTCCGGCACCTGGGTCAGGTCGGTCCAGCCCGTCATCTGGAACAGCGAGCCCGCGGTCAGCGTGAGGCCGGTGATGATCAGCGTACGCGCCTCGAAATAGCGCATCATGCGGCCGACCAGCATCATGGCGAAGAAGGTGCCGAAGCCGCGGCTTGCCAGCAGCAGGCCGGCAGTGATGATGGGATAGCCGATCACGTTCTGCATGTAGGGCGAGGCCAGCGCCATGGTCGAGAACAGCACGAGGCCCATCACGACCATGAACATGCAGCCGGTGACGAAATTGCGATCCCGGAATAGCGCGAAGCGGATGAACGGCGTCGAGGTCGTGAAGGAGTGCGCGAGGAAGAAATAGAAGGCAACGGCCGAGACGATGAATTCCGCGATGATCTCGTTCGATTCGAGCCAGCCCAGTTGCTCGCCGCGGTCGAGCGCGAGCTGGAGGGCGCCGATCGCGATCGCCAGCGCGGCAAAGCCGAGCCAGTCGAATCTGAGGGTGAGGTCCTTCTTGGTCTCGTCCATGAAGACGATGAGCCCGATCACGGTGATCGCGCCGAACGGCAGATTGACGAAGAACACCCAGTGCCAGGAATAGGTCTCGGTCAGCCAGGCGCCGAGCGAGGGGCCCATGATCGGGCCCATCATCACACCCATGCCCCAGATCGACATCGCCTTGGCGCGTTCCTGGAGCGTGTAATAGTCGAGCATCACCGACTGCGACAGCGGCACCAGCGCGGCGCCGAACACGCCTTGCAACAGGCGGAACAGCACCATCTGGTTGATGTCCTGCGCGAGGCCGCACAGCACGGAGGCCATGGTGAAGCCGGCCGAGCAGATGATGAAGATGCGCTTGCGGCCGAAGCGGTTGGCGATCCAGCCCACCGGCGCCGTCATGATCGCCGCGGCGACGATGTAGGAGGTCAGCACCCAGTTGATCTGGTCCTGCGAGGCCGACAGCGTGCCCTGCATGTAGGGCAGGGCGACGTTGGCGATGGTGGTGTCCAGCGCCTGCATGATGGTCGCGGTCATGGCGCAGATCGTCACCATGTTCCGGCGCAGGCCGGGGACCATCAGGCTGGCATTGGGGCCGGACATCGGATCAGTCCTTGTCGTGGTCTTTGTCTTGGCTTGCGGTCGCCGGCAGGCCGAACAGTCCGGCGAGCGAGCGCTTGTGGCCGGTGTCGATGGTGGCATAGACGCTCATGCCGGCCTTCAGCTTCCTCACATATTTGTCGGTCTCGTCGAAATAGATGCGGATCGGCACGCGCTGCACCACCTTGACGAAGTTGCCGGTGGCGTTCTGCGGCGGCAGGATCGCGAATTGCGCGCCGGTGCCGGGCGAGAGCGAGCCGATCTTGCCCTTGAAGACGTGGTTCGGGAACGCGTCGACCTCGAGGGTCACGGGCTGTCCCTCGGTGACATAGGTGAGGTCGCTCTCCTTCGGATTGGCGTCGACCCAGGGATGGGCGACGTCGATGATGGAGAACACCGCCGTGCCGGCGCTGACGTAGCGGCCGAGCTGGATCTGCTCGACCTGCGTCGCCACGCCACTCATCGACGCGCGCACAACGGCGTGGTCGAGATTGCGCTCGGCATTGTCGAGCTTGGCCTTGGCCTGCGCGTAGGGCGGGAATTTCTCCAGCGGCAGGTCGGTGTCGCCGAGCAATTGCGTCTTGGCGGTCGAGATCTGTTGCTTGACATATTGCGCGATCGAGCCCGACGTGACCAGTGCGTTCGCGGCGTTGTCGAGGTCGAGCTGCGAGCCGTAACTGTTCTTCACCAGCGCCTGCTTGCGTTCGACATCGCGCTGCTTGAGGTCGACGCCCTGCTGGGCGAGGTTGAGCATGTCGCCGTAGATCTTGATGTTGGCGCGGAGGTTGTCGTAGGTGCTCTGCGCCTGCATCAGCTGCGCCTTGGCCTCGTCCACCGCGAGGCGGAACGGCACGGGGTCGATCTCGAACAGCACGTCGCCTTGGTGGACGAGCTGGCCTTCTTTGACCACGACCTTCTCGATCTTGCCGGAGATGTCGGGCGTCACCAGCACCTTCTGCGCGCCGACATAGGCATCGTCGGTGCCGACATAGCGGCCGCCATTGAGATAGAAGGTGAGGCCGCCGACGGCGACCACGATCGGCAGCACGACCATCAGCAGGAAGCGGCGATAGCGCCGCAGGCCCGCCACGAACCGGCGGCGCGGATCGGTGCCGGCCTTCTTGGTCGGCTTGCCGCTGTCGATCTTCTGCTCGGGCTGGAACTTGAGGACTTGATCAGCCATAGCGCTGCTCCTTACGCGCTTGTTCCGCTCCGCTATTCTGGATCGCGTTACGCACGTTTTCCTTGATTGTTTCGAGTTGGGTGAGGAGGCGGTGGGCGTCCGCCGGGTTGATGCCGTCCAGCGCATTGGCCGTGAGCTCGGACTTCAGCCCGCTCATCCGGCCGAGCAATTGCCGCCCGGCTTTCTTCAGATAGAGCCGCTTGACGCGGCGGTCCGAGGCATCGCTGCGGCGCTCGATCCAGTCGTTGTCGCACAGCTTGTCGATCAGCCGGGTCAGCGTGATCGGCTGCATCTCCAGCAACTCGGCGAGTTCCGACTGTTTCATGCCCTCGCTGCGCTCGACCTTGGCCAGCACGGCCCATTGCGCGCGGGTGATGCCGAAGCGCGAGGCCTCCTTGTCGGCGTAGACACGCAAGAGGCGGTAGAGCTCGGCGAGCGTGAACAGGAAGTTCTGGTCGACAGACCCGCGGGTCATAAGCTTGGTCTCCAATAAGCTTGGCATATAATAAGCAAGCTTATGATTATTTCATGGCGGATTGCCGGGATGCTGTCCCGCGGGGGGAGCATGGCTGGCAGCCGCGTTCGGTGTCGCGCTTTGGGTTCCCTCACCGAAATGCTAGAACGCTGCCGGCATGACCCTCGCAAAGCCGGCCTTTCCTGCGCCCGACCACGATCACGGCCGCTGCACTGCGGACGCGCTGGCGCATGCCGAGGCGGTCTGCGAGCAGCGCGCGCAGAAATTCACGCCGATCCGCCGTCAGGTGCTGGGCGCCTTGCTCTCCAGCCATCGCCCGCTCGGCGCCTATGAGGTGATCGACGAACTCGCCAAGTCGATGGCGCGGCCGGCGCCGATCACGGTCTACCGTGCGCTCGATTTCCTGATGGCCAACGGCCTCGTGCACCGCATCGAAAGCCGCAATGCCTATCTCGCCTGCGCCGCCCACGACCACGATTCGACCTCTGCGGTGGCGTTCCTGATCTGCGAGCGCTGCGGCCTCGTCGGCGAGATACCCTCGGCATCCTTCGCCGGGAATCTCAACGCCGCGGCGCGCAGCTCAGGTTTCGCCCCCAAATTGTCCGTGGTGGAGATCACGGGCGTCTGCACCCATTGTCAGAAAGCTGCATAAAGCAACAACGGCGCAAAGCCGGATCACAGGAAACATGCCCACACCTCAAGCCATCCCGTCCGCCGGTCGTCCCCTCAGTGCCGGCGCCATCGCCCTGATGCTCATGCTGTGCCTGACCTGGGGTTTCAACCAGATCGCGGTGAAGCTGGTGCTGCCGGATATCCCGCCGATGCTCCAGGCGATGATCCGCTCGATGGGCGCGCTGCCGGTGCTGTTCATCATCGGCACCTTGCGCGGCGTGAAATTCTTCGAACGGGACGGCACCTGGAAGCCCGGCCTGATCGCAGGACTGATGTTCGGCATCGAGTTCGTGCTGATCTTCCAGGGCCTGCGCCTCACCTCCGCCTCCCGCGCGGTGGTGTTCCTCTACACCGCGCCGTTCTTCGTGGCGCTCGGCTCGTATCAGGTGCTCGGCGAGCGGCTCGGCGCCTCGCAATGGCTCGGCCTTGCCATCAGCTTTGCCGGTGTCGCGCTCGCGATCGGCGTGCCGCAGCCCAATGTCGACGCGCATGTCCTGCTCGGCGATCTCCTGATCGTCGGCGGCGCCGCGCTATGGGCCGCGACCACGCTGGTGGCCAAGGGCACCCGGCTGCGCTTCGCAGCTCCCGAGAAGGCGCTCGGCTATCAGGTCGCAACCTCGATCCCGATCCTCGGGCTGGCGGCGTATCTGTTCGGGGAGACCATCACTCATACGCCGTCGCCGCTGTCGCTCGGCCTGATGGCCTTCCAGGCGATCTGGGTGGTCGGAACCACGTTCACGCTTTGGTTCGCACTGGTGAAGGCCTATTCAGCCAGCAAATTGTCGGCTTTTACCTTCATCACCCCTTTGTTTGGCGTGGTGGGTAGCTATTTCATCATGCACGACACTCTGAGCCTTGCTTTCGGGGCGGCCGCCGTCCTTGTAATTGCTGGGCTTTTTCTGGTTAACCGTCCGAGCCGAGAGGCTGCGGCGCCGCGCGATGCATTGCTGAATGCCACCAAAACCTGATATTTGGACCCCATGAACAAGCTCGAAAACTCCATCGATTCCGACCTCGCGGGCCCGGCGCCCCGGCACCAGACCACCCAGGTGAAGGTCGGCGACGTCACTGTGGGCGGCGGTGCACCGATCGTCGTGCAGTCGATGACCAACACCGACACCGCCGACATCGACGGCACCATCGCCCAGGTCGCAGCGCTGGCGCGCGCCGGCTCCGAAATGGTCCGCATCACCGTGGACCGTGAGGAGGCCGCAGCCGCCGTTCCGCACATTCGCGACGGCCTCGCCAAGCGCGGCATCACCACGCCGCTGATCGGTGACTTCCACTATATCGGCCACAAGCTGCTCGCCGAGCATCCGGCCTGCGCCGAGGCGCTCGCCAAATATCGCATCAATCCCGGCAATGTCGGCTTCAAGGACAAGCGCGACACCCAGTTCGCGGACATCATCGAGATCGCCAACAAGAACAACAAGCCGGTGCGCATCGGCGCCAATTGGGGCTCGCTCGACCAGGAGCTCCTGACCAAGCTGATGGACGAGAACGCCGCGTCGCCGTCACCGCGCGACGTGCGTGCGGTGACGCGTGAAGCGATGGTGCAGTCGGCGCTGCTCTCGGCCGCGCGGGCCCAGGAACTCGGCATGCCGAAGGACCGCATCATCCTCTCGGCCAAGGTTTCGGCCGTGCAGGATCTGATCGCGGTTTACCAGGACCTCGCGTCGCGCTCGGATTACGCCATTCATCTCGGCCTGACCGAGGCCGGCATGGGCTCGAAGGGCATCGTCGCTTCGTCGGCCGCGCTCGGCATCCTCTTGCAGCAGGGCATCGGCGACACCATCCGCATCTCTCTGACGCCGGAGCCCGGCGGCGACCGCACCCGCGAGGTGCAGGTCGGCCAGGAGCTCCTGCAGACCATGGGCTTCCGCACCTTCGTGCCGCTGGTCGCGGCGTGCCCCGGCTGCGGCCGCACCACCTCGACCACGTTCCAGGAGCTGGCGCGCTCGATCCAGGATTTCATCCGCGACGAGATGCCGACCTGGAAAACGAAATATCCTGGTGTCGAGGAGCTCAACGTCGCGGTGATGGGCTGCATCGTCAACGGCCCCGGCGAGTCCAAGCACGCCAATATCGGCATCTCGCTGCCCGGTACCGGCGAAGCGCCGGCCGCGCCCGTGTTCGTCGACGGCAAGAAGTTCCGCACGCTGCGCGGCCCCGGCATCGCCGCAGACTTCAAGGCGCTGGTGATCGACTACATCGACCAGCGCTATGGCCAGGGAGCCAAGGTGCCCGTGACCGCGGCGGAGTGATTCACTCCGCTAGCGCCTTACACTCCGCGGTCGTCCCTGCGAAAGCAGGGACCCATAACCACAAGGCGTTGTGGTTGCGGCAGGCTGCCACTCCGAGTCTTCGCCAAACCTGATCCTGTGGTTATGGGTCCCGGGCTCGCGCTACGCGCGCCCCGGGACGACAGCTGTGGTTGCAGCGGAGATTGCGTATCTGTCTCCGCACGCTACGATGGCCCCCAATCAACAATGATCGGGAGACACGCCATGAGCTCACTCGCCGGCAAGCAAGGTCCGCGCTATCGCCACACCGCGGACGACGGCGCTCCTTACGAGACCATCGCGGTCGAGAAGCTCACGCCCATCATCGGCGCGGAAATCTCCGGCGTCGATATCGGCCAGCTCGTCGAGGGCGACGCGCGCTCCAACCGGCAGATGGACGAGATCCATCGTGCGCTCGCCGAAAACCTCGTGATCTTCTTTCGCGACCAGCAAATCACGCCAAAGCAGCATCTCGCCTTCGGCCGCAAGTTCGGCGAACTGCATTTCCATCCCGCAGCTCCCCACGAGGACGAAGACCCGGCGCTGATGAAGATCTATGCCGACAAGAACTCGCCGCGCGCTAATGGCGAGGGCTGGCATTCAGACGTGTCCTGCGATCTCGAGCCGCCGATGGGCTCGATCCTCTACATCAAGCAGTGTCCGCCGCGCGGTGGCGACACGCTGTTCGCCAACATGTACGCCGCCTATGAGGCGCTGTCGGATCGCATGAAGGCTTATCTCGACGGCCTGACCGCGCTGCATGACGGCGAGCCGATCTATCGCGGGCTCTACGCGAACTATGGCGTCGCCGACCGTCCGTCATATCCGAACGCGGAGCACCCCGTGGTGCGCACGCATCCGGTCACGGGCAGAAAGGCACTCTACGTCAACCGCGGCTTCACCCGCCACATCAACGGCATCCCGCGCGACGAGAGCGACGCCATGCTCGCCTATCTCTACCAGCACGCCGAGAACCCGCTGTTCCAGTGCCGCTTCCGCTGGACCGAGAACGCCATCGCGTTCTGGGACAACCGCTGCACCCAGCACCGCGCCATGTGGGACTACTGGCCGCATACGCGCTCGGGCACGCGGGTGACGGTGAAGGGGGAAAGGCCGGTGTGAAGGGGCTGCGATGTGGGCAGCCCAGCATGAACAAAGAAAGCACCGGGCAACGCCGAGGCTTTTGAAGTCCTTTGGTCCGCAGGCCGTCAGTACTTCGCGACGATCGCACCGCCACTAAAGCGATAGTTGACACCCAGGCGTACCACGTCTTCACGGAAATTATTCGAGATCGACCAGGCCGCACCTGCGCCTGCTCCGGCAGCGGGAGCAGGAGGCGTCGGAGTGATTCCGGACGAGCTTCCGAAATCCATGTGCAAATATTCGACTTTGGCGGACCAATTGTTGTTGAACGCGTACTCCCAGCCGGCGCCCACGACCCACCCGAGCTTGGTGTCAGACGCGCTAGCTTGATACCGGAAGCCTACGAATCCCGGAAAATCGAGTGCCTTGAGCCAATTGAATTCGGCAAAGGCCGCGCCGCCGGTCACGTACAACAAACTGCGCTCGGCGACCACGACGCCGGCCCGCGCTCGCGCCGTTGCAAACCAATTGGAATGGAAACGCTCTTCCCAGGTGTAGGGAGAGATGGGCGCCGCGTTTGCAAAGGGGCCTCGAATTTGTTGTGCGCCAAGATCGCTGTAGTTGATATCGCCTTCGGCGCCGATGACGAAGATGCCCTTTTGGTAGTTACAACCAATTCCGAGACCTGCGGTGACGCCATCCGGCGTAACTTTTGCGGCGGATGCCGACGTCAATATCGCGGCGGTGCCAACCGGCGTCAGGCCCGCAAAGATGGCGTTGGGGGTGCCATCCGACCTGACCTCGGCGCGCGAGTAGCCTGCGTTGCCGCCGACATAGCAGCCGCTCCAGGAGAAAACCGGGACTGGTGCGGGGCGAGCCTTCACCGCCATGTCGGCCGCGGAAACGACGCCGGGCATCAACACGGAAACAGAAATAGCCGCGATCCTCAGCGCGCTCTTCACCATCTCTTTGGCCCCCAGCCAAATCAGATTTCAATATGCCGACAAGTTACGGCGTCCGCCGCGCCCAAGTCCGTCACCCATCTGCAACACCGGGGAAATTTCCCGAAAGCGTGGTCGCCATGATGAAAAAGGAGGGGCCAGCGCGCCGCAAGTCTACGCGTTGACGCCCCGCGTCGCCTGCGCCAATCTTCCCGAAAGGGAGTCGGGAGGATCAGCCATGCTCCGCGCCGAGGACAACAAATTCCTGATCGAGTCCGGCCTCGGAACGCGAATCGGCGCGCTGTTGCAGCGCTTCTGGGCAGCGGAGTAGGGTTTGTCGCACGCGCGGAGCATCGTCGCCGGGCTCGTCGCGTTCATCCTGCTATCGTCGCTTGCGCCTGTTGGCAGTGGCCAAGCCGCCGCCACGCGAAAGACAACGAAACTCAAGTCACAGTCGACGCAGCCGCCGTTCAAATGTGAGAAGCCAAAATTCCGCATCGTCGTCGATGTCGGGCATACCCCGGACGCCTACGGCGCGCTCAGTGCGCGCAATGATCCGGAGTTCGGCTTCAACTTCGTTCTCGCAAAGCTGATCACGGCCAAACTCAAGTCCGAAGGCTTTGCCGCAACCCGCCTGCTCGTCACGGACGGCAAGGCGCGGCCGAGCCTGTTCAAGCGCGTCAGTGCCGCCAATGACGGTCGGGCCGATCTCTTCCTGTCGATCCATCACGATTCGGTGCCGGATAAATTGCTCGAGACCTGGGAATTCGACGGCGCGAAGAGCTATTTCAGCGACCGCTTCTCGGGTCACTCGCTGTTCGTGTCGCAGCAGAATCCGCACTTCGCCACCAGCCTGCTGCTGGCGCGGATGATCGGCAGGCAGCTCAAGCAGCAGGGCCTTCACTACGCCAGCCAGTACACGCTGCCGGTGATGGGCCGCTACCGCCGCCAGCTGCTCGACAAGGATGTCGGCGTCTACCGCTATGACGGGCTCATCGTGCTGTCGCGGACACGGAGTGCTGCCGTGCTGCTCGAGGCCGGCTCGATCATCAACCGCGACGAGGAGATGGAGTTGAACTCATCCGAGCGGCAGGAGATGATTGCGGAGGCCGTCGCGGCGGGGGTCGGGGAGTTCTGCGACAGGCGGTAGCTGCTGCGCTCGCAATGACGGGCTGCTACAGCGGCACCCCCCGATACTCCCGGTTCGCCAGGCTCGCCTCCTCCAGGTCCAGATCGCGCTCGATCCGCCGTCTTGTCTCGTCGGTGATCTGGCCGTCGCGGAGGAGTTCGTGGATGAATTTGCGTTCGGCGGCGATCAGCTCGCGGGTCAGCGCGGTGCCGGCGGCGGAGACGTCGTGGTGCGCGGGATCGAGTGAGTCCGGAAGCTGGTTGACGCGGATCTCGTGGCGCGCGCGCAGGAGCCGCATCACCTCGTCGGAGACTTCCTTCTCCGCGGTGAGCTCGTCCAGCGATTTCAGCGCGGCGTCGAGCGCCTGGCGACGCGCCGCGATCTCGGCCTCGTGCTCGGCGACGTGCTCGTTGCGGCCAGCTTCGGCGACGCCGAGCCAGCGCACCACGGGCGGCAGCGTCAGGCCGACGCCGATCAGGGTGACGAAGATGACGCCGAAGGCGACGAACAGGATCAGGTCGCGATACGGGAAGGCATCGCCCTCGGGCAGCGTGAACGGCAGCGCCAGCGCGGCCGCGAGCGACACCGCGCCGCGCACGCCGGTGAAGGCGAGCACGAACGGCCATTGCCAAGGCGGCGAGGGATCGCGCTCGCGCAGCGACTTCGAGAGGATTCGCGGCAGATAGGTCGCCGGATAGAGCCAGGTGAAGCGCGCGATCACGATGATCATCAGCACCAGGGCAGTTGCGATCAGAATGTCGTCGAGCGGGAACGTCTTCGATTTCTCGTAGAGCGCGCGCATCTGGAAGCCGGTGAGCAGGAACAGCAGGCCCTCGATCAGGTAGATGATGAGGTCCCAGAAGAAGATGCCCTGCAGGCGCGTCGCCGACGAGATCAGCAGCGGGCCGTTCCAGCTGACATAGAGGCCGCAGGCGACCGTGGCGATCACGCCGGAGCCGCCGACATGCTCGGGCAGCCAGTAGGAGACGTAGGGCGTGATCAGCGACAGCGTCAGCTCGACCTGCGGATCCCCGGACCATTTGCGGAAACGCAGGGAGAGCCAGCCGACGCCGATGCCGAACGCGATCTCGCCGGCGACGATGAGGGCGAATTCACCGGCCGCCAGCGGCAGCGAGAAGTGACCGACCATGATGGCGGCGAGCGCGAAGCGGTAGAGGATCAGCGCGGTGGCATCGTTGGCGAGCCCTTCGCCTTCGAGGATGACCACGAGCCGGCGCGGCAGGTTCAGCCGGCGCGCGATCGCGAGCGGCGCCACCACGTCGGGCGGCGCGACGATCGCCCCGAGCAGGAAGCCGATGGTCCAGGGCAGGCCGATCAGATAGTGCGTGGCGGCGGCTACCATGGCCGCGGTGAAGATCACCGCGCCGACCGCGAGCAGCACGATTGGCCGCAGATTGTTCTTGAACTCGCGCCAGCTCATCGCAACGCTCGCCGAGTAGATCAGCGGCGGCAGCACCATCAGCAGCACCAGTTCCGGCGGCAGTTCCACCGGCGGCATGCCGGGTATGAAAGCGAGGCCGACGCCGGAGAGCATCAGCAAAATGGCGGGCGCGATGTTGAAGCGGCGGGCGACCAGCGCGGTGCCCGCCAGCACCGCGAGCAGGATGAGAAAGGTCTGGAACTTCGCTGCGATCATGGCCTGTCTTGGCCCGGAAGCAATCGCAAGGTCAACGCCTCACCTCAGCCGTTCGGCCACCATACGTCCGATGCGTGCAAACGCGGCTTCGATTTGGGCGGCGTTCGGCGTGCCGCCCTGGGTATAGGCCGTGATCAGGATCGGTGCATCAGGCTTGTTGTCAGGCTTGGGCCAGACGACCGCGATATCGCCGGATGCGTCCCTGCCGTTGTTGCCGGTCTTGTCGCCGATCTTCCAGCCCGCGGGCAGGCCGCCGCGCAGCCGGTTCGCGCCGGTCTTGCAGTTCACCATCCACTCGGTGAGCTGCGCGCGTGAGGCCGGCGACAGCGCCTCGCCCACTATCAGCCGCTTCAGATTGCCGGCCATCGCCGCCGGCGTCGTGGTGTCCCGGGGATCGCCGGGCGGCGAGCGATTGAGCTCGGGCTCATTGTGGTCGAGCCGCGAAGTGGCATCGCCGAGTGATCGCCAGAACGCGGTGAGTGCGGCTGGCCCGCCGACCCGCGCCAGCAGCAGATTGGCGCAGGTGTTGTCACTGAGTTCGACGATCGCCTTGCACATGTCAGTGACCGACATCTTGCCGGCGGCGAGATTTTGCTTGGCGACCGGCGCGTAGTCGAGCAGGTCGGCCTGGCCGTAAGGGATCATCGCCGCAAGCTGCTCGTCGCCACGATCGACACGCGCCAGCACGCAGGCCGCCAGCGAGGCCTTGAACGTCGAGCACATCACGAATCTCTCGTCGGCGCGCCAGGCGAGCCTGGCGCCGGTCGCGAGGTTCTCGGCGTAAAGCCCGATCCGCCCGCCGCTCTCGCGCTCGTAGGATTCGAGCTCAGACGGCGCCTCCGCGGCGAACGCAGGAGAGGCGGCGATCCAGCACAGCGAGGCGAGCAGGGAGCGGCGGTCGAGAGGCATGGGGGACTTTCAAATGGAAGTGCGAGCGGGGGTTATGCGAACGAACTCCGCATTCATCCATCGAAAAGACGAATGTGTGGCGCGAGGGCGTTTTCTTAGCCTCACCCCGCTTGCGGGGCGAGGGGCACTCTCCGCGAGCGCAACTGTCACTGCGTTCGCGGAAGCAGCCCTCACCCCAACCCTCTCCCCGTAAGAACGGGGAGAGGGGGCGCATCTAACCTCACTCTCTCAAATCATACCGATACGATTTCGACACGATCTGCCAGCCGTCGGCGAGCTTCATCGCCACCAGATAGTCCGTGAAGTAGCGCGGCGGCAGCTGGCAGCGGACCTTGATGAAGGCGGTTTTGTCGTCGGAGCGGTCGATGGTGACGATGAAATCCTCACGCGGCTTGCCTTCGGCCTTGCCGGAAGGGCGCTTGCGCACGCGGTCGAGCCAGTCCGGCACGGTCAGCACCTGCAATTCGCCCTTCTCGACCCAGCGCAAATCGGCGGAGGGATGGAAGATGGCGCCGAGCTTTTCGGCGTCACCCTCATAGAGCCCGTCGAAATAGGATTGCACGACGGCTTCGACGCTCGCACGGTTCTGGCTCATGGGTCATCCTTTTGCATGATGTCTTGCGAGGAACTTAGTCGTACACATCAGAATGCGCTATGGGTGTGTCAGCCATTTGCGCGAAGACATTGTCATGACCGGATCAGAAAATTCGAACGCTCGTATCCTCACCGGCGAATGCTATTGCCGCAGCGTGCGCTTAGAGGTGGCGGATGCGTTCTCCTATGCGATGAACTGCCACTGCTCGAATTGCCGCCGCACCACCGGTTCGGCCTTCAAGCCGTTCGCCGGGATCGAGCAGCACAAGCTCCGCCTTGTCCAAGGCGCGGACCAGCGCCTGATCTACGGCGATGACTTGACCCATGACGCCCACTGCGCGTGCTGCGGCTCGCTGCTTTATTCCCGGGTGCGCGAGGGGAAATGGGTTCATGTCGCCATGGGAACCCTGGTCGATGCTCCCTCGATCAGGCCGACCGCCCACATCTTCGTGGGGTCGAAGGCGCCCTGGCACGAGATTACGGACAATCTGCCGCAGTATCGGGGGCACGTCGGGGATACCTAGGGGAACCGGGCCGGCGGGCCTTTGTCGGCGAACCCCGACCGCGCTGGCGCGACAAACATAAAGGGTCTTTCGGCCCACTGCCGGCGCCGCCTTCGTGACCTCGATCACAAGCGGCCGCAGCGGGTCCTGCTAAAGCGGTCCCAAAGGGGCTCGAACTGCCTCTGAACTTCGGAAGTCGTGTCATGCGCAATCTGCTCAGACTTTGCCCGCTTCTGCTCGCCGCCGCGCTACTGTTCGGCGCCGGGCCCGCTTTTGCCGGAAAGCGCGTCGCGCTGGTGCTCGCCAACTCGGCCTATCAGCACGCGCCCTCGCTGGCGAACCCCGTCAGTGACGGTTCGGTGATGGCGAAGACGCTGAAGGAAGCCGGATTCGACGTTGTCGAGTCCAGGCACGATCTCTCGGCGCTCGACACGCGCCGCGTGCTGCGCGACTTTGCGGATGCGACCCGCGATGCCGACATCGCCGTGGTCTATTATGCCGGCCACGGCATCGAGGTCGAAGGCTCGAATTATCTGATCCCTGTCGACGCCAAGCTCGAGCGCGACACCGACGTGTACGACGAGGCGCTGTCGCTCGACCGTGTCCTGGTCGCGGTCGAGCCCGCCAAGCAGCTGCGCCTGGTGATCCTGGATGCCTGCCGCGACAATCCGTTCGGCAAGACCATGAAGCGCACGATCGCGACGCGCGGCATCGGCCGTGGCCTCGCCCAGGTCGAGCCGACCAGCCCCAACACGCTGATCGCCTATTCGGCCAAGGCCGGTTTCACCGCGCAGGACGGCGATGGCGCCAACAGCCCGTTCACGGTGGCGCTGTCGAAGCATCTGACGACGCCGGGCCTCGACGTCCGCCGCGCCTTCGGCTTCGTGCGCGACGACGTGCTCAAATCGACCGGCAACAAGCAGGAGCCGTTCGTGTACGGCTCGCTCGGCGGCGAGGACGTGCCGCTGGTGCCGGTCAAGGCGGTGGCCGCGGCGCCCACGGCGCCCGTGGCGAATCCGCAAGCCGATATCCGCCGCGACTATGAGCTCTCGCTCCAGGTCGGCAACAGGGCGGCATGGGAAGCGTTTCTCGCCCAACATCCCGATGGCTTCTATGCGAACCTTGCCAAGCTGCAGCTCGAGAAAATCGGCGCCGAGCAGGCGCATGCCGCGGCGACCGAGAAGGCGAAGCAGGCCGAGGCCGAGCGCGATCGTCTCGCCGCGCTTGGCGCGCAAAAGGAGGCGCAGGCCAAGGCCGCGGCTGACGCCAATGCCGCCGAGCAGGCGCAGTTCGCTGCGCAGAAGGCCAAGGAGCAGGCACAGCAACAGGCGGCTGCCGCCGAGCAGCAGCGCGTCAATCTCGCCGCCGCGGCACCCAACACTGCGCCGGCCAGCACGGCGAGCCCGACCGGCACCAATGTCGCCTCGCTGACGCCGGCGGCGACGCCAGCCGATCTCACCCGCTCGGTGCAGACCGAACTCGGCCGCGTCGGCTGCTTCTCCGGACAGGCCGATGGCAACTGGAATACGTCCTCGCAGCGGTCGCTGTCGCAGTTCAACCGTTACGCCGGCACCAAGCTCGACGTGAAGGTGGCGAGCACCGATGCGCTCGGTACCGTCAAGGCCAAGCAGTCGCGCGTCTGCCCGCTGGTTTGCGAGCACGGCTTCAAGGCCGACGGCGACAAATGCACCAAGATCGTCTGCCGCGAGGGCTATGCGGTCAACGACGACAACGAATGCGAGAAGCAGCGTGCCGCCAAGCCGGCCAAGCCTGCAACGGCCAAGCGCGACGACGGCGATGAGCGTCCAGCCCGGCAGCGTCGCCAGGCCGGCGGTGCGGCAGGCGGCTACGGTGCAGCTGCCGGCATCGCTGCCGCCGCCGGCGCCGGCCGTCGCTCGGGTGGCGGGCAGGTCTTCTGCAACAGCGGCGGATGCCGTCCGGTCAACCGCGGCTGCCACCTCGAATATCGCGGCGGCGGCGGCCCCGGCAACGATGCCAATGCCGAGGTGTGCTACTGACACTGCTCTGGGTCGTCCCGGCGAACGTCGGGATGACAGATCAGTTCGAGATCGCGCTCGCCGCGATGTTCACCGTCAGCGCCAGCAAGGCCGTGTTGTAGATGAATGACACGATGCCATGCGCGGTGGCGGTGCGGCGGATGGTCTTGTCGGTGATGCCGACGTCGGAGACCTGCGCGGTCATGCCGATGACGAAGGAAAAATAGACGAAGTCCCAATAGTCGGCGTGGACGTCCTTGTCGCCGCTCGGAAACTGCAGACCGCCCGGCTTGGCGTTCCGATAGTAATCATGGGCGTAATGCAGCGCGAAGGTCGTGTGCACGGCGGCCCATGACAGCGCGATGGTGCTGATCGCGACGGTCAGCTCGGCGGCGCCGCGCTGCGGCGTGCCGAGTTCTGAGACGATTGCGGCAATGCTGGCGAAGGCGCCGATCGCCGTCACGAGCAGGATCACGAAGCGACCGTCGTCCTGCATCGCAGCCGCGCGGCGGATGTGCAGGTGATCGTTGCAGAGCATCATCGTGTAAACCAGCACGAGATAGACCGCGATCAGGGCATCCCAGCCGAACAACAGCCGCGTCACCAGCCGGTGCGAACCCGGCAATAGCAGGCAGACGAGAATGCCGACGCCAAGCGAGATGAAGGTCCGCGGCCGCGCATAGATCAGCCGCACCGGCCGCGACATCTGGCGGAAGTGAACGAGGACGGGATCTTCCTTGTCAGTGGCCATTTCGACTTCGACCGTCTCGATCAACTCGCCTTGTCGCCGCATCGCCGGTGCGCTTCCTCTCCCGCTTGCGAGGGAGGGGTGGGGAGAGGGTGTCTCCACAAGCGAGACCCCCCAAGAGGAGAGTGCCCTCGCCCGGATCGCTGTCGCGATCCGACCTCTCCCGCAAGCGGGAGAGGTGAAAACCCAACCTTAGCTCTTCCGTTCGGCCACAAACCGCGCGGCGGCCTGCAGCACGGCGGCGCGATCGCCGAAGATCGACACCGCGCTGTCGGCGCGCGCGAGCAGGTCGCGCACGCGCTGCTTGGCGCCTTCGATGCCGAGCTGGGTGACGAAGGTGGTCTTGCCGAGCGCAGCATCGGCACCGGCCGGCTTGCCGAGCGCAGCCGCATCGCCTTCGACGTCGAGCAGGTCGTCGGCGATCTGGAAGGCTTCGCCGAGCGCGCGGCCGTAATCGTCGAGCGCCTGATATTCCTTCTGCGAGGCCTGGCCGAGGATCGCGCCGGCGATGCAGCCGTAACGCAGCAGCGCGCCGGTCTTCATCTGCTGAATGCGGGCGACATCGATCGGCTCGTTGCCGCCAAAGCGGCCTTCGCCGGCGAGATCGAGGATCTGGCCGCCGACCATGCCGCCGATGCCGGCGCAGCGCGCCAGCGCGCGCGTTAGCAGCAGGCGCACATTGGCGTCGCGATGGATCTCGTCGCGGGTGATGATGTCGAAGGCGAGCGTCAGGAGCCCGTCGCCAGCGAGGATCGCGGTGGCGTCATCGGTCTTCTTGTGCAGGGTGGGGCGGCCGCGGCGCAGGTCCGAATTGTCCATCGCCGGCAGGTCGTCATGGATCAGCGAATAGCAATGGATGCATTCGAGCGCGGCGCCGGCGAGCAGCGCCGCTTCGCGGGGCACGCCGAACACGGCCGCGCTCTCGACCACCAGGAACGGCCGCAGGCGCTTGCCGCCGTTGAGGCTCGAATAGCGCATTGCGTCCATCAGTCGCTTGGGCCGGGCGATCTCATCGTGCAGGATGTCGTCCGACAGCAGGCGCCCGAGCAGGGCCTCGGTATCATCAGCGGTCTTGTCCAGACGTTTGGCGAAATCGGACGGGGACGTGCCGGTCATCAAGAAGGGCTCCAGAACTAAAATTCGGCCGGACAATCCTTTATGCGCCAGCCCCAGTCAATCGTTTGGAAGGCGTAAAAAGTGCTGGAAAAGGCCCGAATTATCACAGACTTAATGCCGGGCTCGTGGCCGCGTTTCGTTTTCCGCCGGAAAGGTCGATTTGCGCATCGTTAAAATCCTGCTGGCGCTGCTCGCGATCGTGGTTCTCATGCCCTATGTGATCACGCCGTTCTACCGCATTGGCCATCCGGTTTCGACGCTGATGGCCTGGCGCAGCTTGCGCGGCGCGCCGATGCAGCGGGAGTGGATCGATCTGGCTGATATGTCGCCCTATCTGCCGCGCGCAGTGGTGGCGGCCGAGGACGCCCATTTCTGCAAGCATCACGGCATCGATTGGGGCGCGCTACGCGAGGCCATCGACGACGCCAGGGAGGACGGCACCGCTTTCCGGGGCGCCTCCACCATCACCCAGCAGGTGGCGAAGAACCTGTTCCTCTGGCAGGGCCGGGATTTCGTCCGCAAGGCGCTGGAATTCCCGCTGGCGCTGTGGATCGACCTCGTCCTGCCCAAGGCGCGGATCCTGGAAATTTACCTCAACATCGCCGAACTCGGCCCCCAGGGCCAGTTCGGGGTGGAGGCGGCCAGCGCCTATGCCTTCGGCAAATCGGCCGAGAACCTCTCCCCTCGGGAGGCCGCGCTTCTGGCCTCGATCCTGCCGAACCCGGTCAAACGCAGCGCCCGGACCCCCGGCCCGGGTGTCCGGCGGCTGGCGGCGACCTATATGGCGAGGGGGCAGGCGACCTCGCTTGTGACCTGCTGGCGGGAAAATCGCTGATTTCGGGCCCATTTGGGGCATATTTTCCGGCCCAAGAGCCTAGCTTTACGGCCAGCCTTCCTCTATAAGCGCGGCCTTGATCGGCATTCAGCTCGCCTCGTATTGCGGGTGCTGAGCCGTCCCCTCGCGGACGATGCCCTGATGACACCAATCCCTAGAGGATATTGAAATGGCCGTTCCGAGAAGAAAAACCTCGCCGTCGCGCCGTGGCATGCGCCGCTCGGCAGACGCCATCAAGAAGCCGACCTATGTGGAAGACAAGGACTCCGGCGAGCTCCGTCGTCCGCACCATCTCGACCTCAAGACCGGCATGTACAAGGGCCGTCAGGTCCTGAAGAAGAAAGAGTCCTGAGTTTCAGGACCTTTCTTGGGGCAGGACGATTTGACCTGCCTGATTTCGGCCAACCCATGAGATATGACAGTGACGGCGGCGGAGCCAATGCTTCGCCGCCGCATTGTCCTGTCTGGATATCTTGATCGAGAAGGCATTTCGCCGATGGTCGGTTTCCCGCTGCTCCTGATTCCGCTCGCGGTCTACAACATCATCGCCTTCCTGATGCCGAGCGTGTCCTTCACGGACGTGCTGTTCAAGGTGCCGATGATCACGGGCGAGACCTGGCCGGTGACGCTGGCCGATCTCCTGCTCGCACTCGGCGTGGTGCTGTTGCTGCTCGAGGTGGTCAAAGGCGCGCGGCCCGGCTCGAAATTCGTGATGGATCATCTGCTGTCGCTGATCGTGTTCGGCGCGGCCGCGGCCGAATTCGTGATGTGGCCCAAGTTCGGCAACTCCACTTTTTTCCTGCTGGTGCTGCTCGCGATGGCCGATTTCTTCGGCGGCATCGCCCAGCGCACGCGCCGCCGCGTCGCCTATGTCGCCGAGACGGTGCCGGCGCCGCGTAAGGCCAAGCGTCAGGCTGAAGCGCCGGCGGACGAACCCCCGTCCGAACCCAAATTGTCCGAGCCCAGGTTCGAGCCGGCGCCCGCGCCACAGGCAGCGCCTGTCGTGCCGCCCGCGCCCTCGGCGCAGTCGGTCGCCGAATCCGTGCTGATGGATCATCCCGCGCCGAAGCCGGTGAACCCGCCCTCGCCGGAAATCCCCTCGCCGCATCTCCAGCCGGGCAACGGCACGCCGTCGTCTCCCGACGCGCCGCGCTGATTTCTCTGGATTTGCTCGCATCGCACCGCGGCGGCAGTGTGCTCCCTCACCCCGTTCTTACGGGGAGAGGGTCGGGGTGAGGGGCCTCTCTCCAAGGATGAGATAGCCGTGGGACCTGTACCCCCCCTCACCCGGATCGCAAGAGCGATCCGACCTCTCCCCGCAAGCGGGGAGAGGTAAGAAGCGCCGTCTCACTTCAAATCAATCTCAAGCCACCTGCCGCGTGCGTGCGGCGACGCTTCCGAGCGGGCGCTTGCTGCCATAGGCCATCCGCGCGTCTTCAGAGGAGCCGCGGCGCAATCGTGTGGTCTGGGGCAGGTGCTCGGCATTGGCGATCAGCTGGGTGACGAAGCTCGGATCGGGGCGCGGCAGCGGCATCTTATGAACCCACGCAAGCGTGGGCACGACCGGCACCAGGGCCGTGCCCGTGCCGGCTTCCACCACGTTCGATCGATCAGTACCCAACATCGCAATCACCGTTGATCCGGCGAAGATGTCGCGTTTCGGGACGCTGGCGCCGGGTGCGAGTCAGTACTCGCAAGGCCTATGCCGCGCGGGCCGGTTTGGTTCCGCCGCGCGCAGAAACGTGGTTTCCAAATTGTTTATCAACTTTGCCTAGGGTCGGGGGCGAATCTGGCTCTATCCTGTGCCGGCTCCGGACTCCCCTGTTGTCCCGAAATGAGGCGATTTTGATCCCCGCATTGCCGCAAGCCTCCGACATCCTGGCCGCGCTTGGCCAAGCCGTATTCGCCTGGGACATCGCCAGTGACGCCATTGCCTGGGGCGACCAAGTCGGCGCGGTCTTCCCCGGTATCCCCACTGAGCGGCTCGCCACCGGCGCTGAATTCGCCAAGTTGATCGAGCCTTCGCAGTCGCTGCGGACCGCCTCGCTGACCCAGACCTCCGCGGTGCACGGCGCCGACGGCACGCCCTACCGGGTCGAGTATGGTGTGCGCATGAGCGCCGCCGATCCCGTGGTCTGGATCGAAGAGACCGGCCGCTGGTTCGCCGGCGCCGATGGCCGCCCCACGCGCGCGATCGGCTCCATCCGCATCAACAATGAGCGTCACGCCCGCGACGAGGAGCTGACGAGGCTCGCTCGGCTCGATCCGCTGACCGGCGAGTTGAACCGCTCGCATCTGATCGCGGCGCTGGCCGAGTCGATCGAGGAGACGACCCGCTTCCGCTCGACCGCCGCCTTCATGCTGGTGGGCATCGATCATCTCGCCCGCGTCAACGACGCCTTCGGCTTCGACGTCGCCGACGCTGTCATTCTCGACGTCGCCAAGCGCATCCGCGCGCGGCTGCGCGGCGGCGATGTGCTCGGGCGCTTCTCCGGCAACAAGTTCGGCCTGATCCTGAAGAACTGCACCGTCGACGACATGAACGTTGCCGCCGAACGCTTCCTCGCCGGCATCCGCGACGAGGTGGTGCCGACCAAATCCGGGCCGGTCTCGGTCACGGCCTCGATCGGCGCGGTCAGCGTGCCGCGCTACGCCCGCAGCACCGACGAGGCGGTCAATCGAGCCCATGAGACGCTGGATGCCGCCAAGCGGCGCCGCGCCGGCTCGTTCGCGGCCTGGCGTCCGGATGCCGCGCGCGACGCGCAGCGCCGCGTCAACATCCGCGTCACCGACGAGATCGTGACCGCGCTGAACGAGCGTCGGATCAGGCTCGCCTATGAGCCGGTGGTCGCGGCCGCCTCGCGCGAGCGCGCATTCCACGAATGCCTGGTGCGGATGGATCAGGGCGACGGCCAGGTGCTGCTCGCGCCCGACATCGTGCCGGTCGCCGAGCGCCTCGGCCTGATCCGCCTGGTCGATCACCGCGTGCTCGAGCTCGTGGTCGCCGAGCTTGCGGCGGCGCCCGGCATCTGCCTCAGCCTCAACATCTCGCCGGATACGACCATGGATCCGGACTGGTGGGCCGGAATCGAATCGCTGATGCAGGCCCATCCCGGCGTTGCCGAACGGCTGATCGTCGAGATCACCGAGACTGTCGCGATCCAGGACATCGACGATGTCCGCGCCTTCGTCGGGCGGCTCAAGCATTTCGGCAGCCGCATCGCCATCGATGATTTCGGCGCCGGCTACACCTCGTTCCGCAACCTGCGCAAGCTCGGCGTCGATATCGTCAAGATCGACGGCGCCTTCGTGCAGAACATCACCCATTCCGCCGACGACCGCGCCTTCGTGCAGACCCTGATCGACCTCGCCCGCCGTCTCGACATCAAGACCGTCGCCGAATGGGTGCAGGACGAGGAGGCCGCAAACATGCTGCGCGACTGGGGCTGCGACTACATCCAGGGCCGCCTGATCGGCCTCGCCTCAGCCGACCGCCCATGGGGCGCACCGCCGGACAGCGCGCTGCCTGCGGCGGTTGAGGTGCGGTAGTTGAGATGCCGTAGGGTGGGCAAAGCGAAGCGTGCCCACGACGTCTGTTGCATTCGGGGAGAGATGGTGGGCACGGCGCGAGCGCACCGTTGCCCACCCCTACGATCGTGTGCGTGGGGTAACTTTGCGCCCGCCATTGCGGCGCAGCTACGCCACGCAAATTCCTGGCACCGCGACCTTCTGGAACAGATGCGGGCTGGCGACTGCCGACGCCGGGTAGTCCGCGATCTTGGCGCGGAATTCCGGGTGGGTGAACGCCGCGCGGAAATGCGCGTTGGATTCCCACACTGCGTAATTGAGATAGGTCGGATTGTCGCCGACGGCACGGTGGAGCTGGGTCGAGATGAAACCCGGCTGTCGCTTCATGAAGGCGGCATCGTCCTGCCAGCTCGTCAGAAAACTCTGCTCATCCGCGGCATCGAGCGTGAACAGATTGACCAGCACCACGGGACCGGCATCGAGCGCGATCTGGCGGTCGATCGGGAAGGCGGGGTCGAGAGGGCGCATCTGGGGCATGGCATCACTCCGTCTAATTTGGTATCATCATGTCAATTCGACAAGATATGACATATGAGTTTGACATGATGATGTCAATACGGAGCAATCGTTACAAATGACCAGGACCAAGCGGACCCCGGTGGGCGATGCCCTGACCGGCCTGATCCTCGACCTGTTCCGGGCCAACGGCCTGCTCCTGACCGCAGGTGACCGGCTGGTCGCCTCGCTCGGCCTCACCAGCGCGCGCTGGCAGATCCTCGGGGCGATCGTCGATGCCGAGCGGCCGGAGCCCGTCGCCTGGCTGGCGCGCAATCTCGGCGCCAACCGCCAGAACGTGCAGCGCATCGTCAACGATCTGGAGCGGGACGGTCTCGTCGTATTCGAGACCAACCCGCATCATCGCCGGGCGCAGCTCGTGGTGCTCACCGACAAGGGCAGGCAGATCTACGATGTCGCCGGCCGCTTGCAGGTCCCGTGGGTCAATGGCCTGTCGGATGGATTGTCGGTGAAGGACATCGAGACGGCCCATCGCGTGATCGGCGCCCTGCGCGACCGGCTGGCGGGAAGCGGCGAGGGGTGATCGCGCCGTGCCGCGCTCCTTGCGCAGGTGCCGTAGGGTGGGCAAAGCGTAGCGTGCCCACCATAGAGAGATGGTGGGCACGGCGCGTGCGCGCCCTTGCCCACCCTACGAAACCTTTATACCCCTTCATCCAGCGCCACCAGCTCGCGCTTCTTGCGCAACGACGGTAGCAATGGCGCGATCAGCAGGATCAGTGCCAGCACGAGGCACGCCGCCGAGATCGGCCGCTGCACGAAGGTCCAGAGATCGCCCTGCGACAGGATCAGCGACTTGCGCAGATTGTTCTCCAGCATCGGCCCGAGCACGAAGGCGAGCACCAGCGGCGCCGGCTCGTAGCCGAGCTTGCGCATGAAATAGCCGATGATGCCGAACGCGATCATCACATAGACGTCGAACACGTTGTTGCTGGAGCAGTAGACGCCGAGGATCGTGAACAGGATGATCAGCGGGAACAGGATATTGTAGGGCAGCTTCAGGAGCTGCACCCACATGCCGATCATCGGCAGGTTCAGGATCAGCAGCATGACGTTGCCGATATACATGCTGGCGACGATGCCCCAGAACAGGCCGGGGTTTTGCGTGATCAGCAGCGGTCCCGGCTGCAGGCCGTGGATGACAAAGGCGCCCAGCAGCAGCGCCATCACCACGTTCGGCGGGATGCCGAGCGTCATCAACGGAATGAATGCGCCGCCGGCCGCCGCGTTATTGGCTGACTCCGGACCCGCGACGCCCTCGATCGCCCCGTGGCCGAACCGCTCGGGCGTTTTCGACAGCCGTTTCTCCAGCGCGTAGGAGGCAAACGAAGCCACCACTGCGCCGCCGCCCGGGAGAATGCCGAGCAGGAAGCCGAGCAGCGTGCCGCGCGCCACCGGGCCGGTGCTCGCCTGCCAATCGGCCCTGTTGGGCAACAGCTGCGTGATCTTCGCGTTGATGATGTCGCGCTTGATCGCCTGCTCGGTGTTGAGCAGCACCTCGGCGACGCCGAACAGGCCCATCACCACGGGCACGAGGCCGATGCCGTCGATCAACTCCATGCGGCCGAAGGTGAGGCGCGGCTGCGCCGTGATGCTGTCGAGCCCGATCAATCCGAGCACGACGCCGATGCACGCCATCAGCAGTGCCTTCGGCATCGAGCCTTGGGTGAGGAAGGTGAGCACCACGAGGCCGAGTACCATCAGGCTGAAATACTCGGCCGGGCCGAACGCGATGGCGATGCTCGCAAGCCGTGGCGCCACCAGCATCAGGGCGATCAGCGCAAAGGTGCCGGCGATGAAGGAGCCGAAGGCGGAGATGCCGAGCGCGGGACCGGCGCGGCCCTGCTTTGCCATCTGGTGGCCGTCGATGCAGGTGACGACGGAGGCGGCTTCGCCGGGGATGTTGACCAGGATCGAGGTGGTCGATCCCCCATACATCGAGCCGTAATAGATGCCGGCCATCATGATGATGCCGGATTCCGGTGTGCCTGACAGCGTCACCGGCAGCAGCAGCGACATCGCCGAGATCGGCCCGATGCCGGGCAGCACGCCGACCAGCGTACCGATGAAGACGCCGATGAAGCAGTAGAGCAGGTTGATCGGCAGCAGCGCGACGCCGAACCCATGTGCGACATTAGCAAGTGTGTCCATGCGATCAGCCGATCCCGAACAGGCCCGAGGGCAGCTGGATCAACAGCAGCCGCTTGAGCACCCACCACATGCCTGATGGCACCAGCACAGCGATCGGGATCGCCAGCGTCCAGCGCACGGGATCGATCAGTCGGAGTAGCAGCAGCATCAGCGGGATCGAAGATAGCAGAAATCCCAGCGGCTCCAGCGCGAAGGAGAACGCCGTGAGGCAGGCGATGACGAGCAGCGGCTTGCTCCAGCGCGCATTCTCCCAGCGCGAGGCCAGCGTCGGGCCACCCTCGGTGATCGCTGCGATGATGATGCTGCCCGCGAACACGCACATCAGGATGCCCGTGTAGAACAGCACATAGCCGGAGCCGGGATCGTTGATGGTGCCGAGCTTGAGCTTCAATCCCTGCCAGATCACGAAGCCGCCGAGCGCAAGCCCGATCAGCCCGCCCCAGAGCTCGGAGTTGTTGAGGCGGAGTTTGACGTTGGTTTGGTTGCTCATTCGAAGCACCTCTAGATCGCCGTCACCCCTGCGCAACGGCGAAGCCGTTGTCGCTGAGGTGGCCGCTTCTTCAACGGCCCTCGAAGGGCGACGGTGCCACGATCCATCCTTCGAGGCGAGCCGCAACCGCGGCTCGCACCTCAGGATGACGCCGGCATGTGTGGCAATTCAGTCCTACTTCTTCGCAAGCCCGAGGCTGTCGATCACCTTGCGCTCGGACTCCGTGACCTCGACGACGAATTTCTTGTAGTCCTCGGTGTTCTTGTAGTTCGGCACCATGTCGTATTTCGCGAGCGTCGCGATCACCGCGGGATCCTCGACCGCCTTCTTGAAGGCATCGTGCAGCTTGGCGACGATCTTGGGATCCATGCCCTTCGGTCCGGCAACGCCGAACGGGGAATCATAGACCATGGGATAGCCGAGCTCCTTCAGCGTCGGCACATCGGGATAGTTCGGCGACCGTGCGCCGGTCCACACCATCAGCAGCTTTAGCTTGCCGGCGTCGACCAACGGCCGCCAACCGGTGGAGTCGGCCTGCAGCATGGTGTGCTGGCCGAGCACGGCGGCGTTGGTCTCCGCGCCGCCCTTGAACGGCACCTGCGTGAGCTTGATGCCGGACATCGCCGCGATCTGCTCCATGCCGATATGCAGCGAGGTGCCGGTGCCGGGAGTCGCATAGGTCACCTTGCCCGGATTGGCCTTGGCGAAGTCGACGACATCCTTCCAGGACTTGAACTGCGATTCCGCGCTCGTGGTCACGCCGAAGGTGTAGCCGGTGAGGTGGATGATGTAGGTGAAGTCCTTGGCCGGATCCCACGACACCTCCTGCATCAGGGGCAGGCGGAACACGGTGATAGGAATCTGCGCAATGGTGTAGCCGTCGGGCTTGGCGGCCGCGGCCATGGTCGCCGGTCCCACCGTGCCGCCGCCGCCGGCCTTGTTGTCGATCACGATCGGCTGCCCCAGCACCTTCGAGGCGCTGTCGGCGATGGCGCGCATTGAGATGTCGGTGGAGCCGCCGGCCGGCCATGGCACGATCAGCGTGATGGGTTTACTGGGATAGTCCTGCGCACCGGCGGCAGTTGCAAGCAAGGCGCCGACAATATGCATGGCGGCAAAGGCGAACGTCTTCAGCCCGTATCGCGACATCGAAATTCCTCCCGCGCAGCGGCCTCGCTGGACCGCCGTCTCTCGTTCTTGTGAGGCGATTGTTCCTGAAATCACGCGAGAAGAAAAGCGCGTTGCGCGGACCGGGCAGGGCGGTCGAGGCTGCTATCCCGGCGGAAACGGGGCGTGCGACAATTCGTCGTTTGGAGGTGTGCCGAGAGGCGGAATTTGCGGGAGCCTGAGCCCTTACGCCATGCGGCGAACCGCGTTCAGCGTCTCGATGGTACGCCCGACCTCGGCTGCCGGGCACGGCTTGCCGAAATAATATCCCTGCACGGCGGTGCAGCCGCATCCGCGGACGAAGTCGAGCTGCTCGATGGTCTCGACGCCCTCCGCCGTGGTCTCGACGCCGAGCACGGAGCCGAGGCTGGCAATGGTGCGGACGATGGCAACGCTTTCCGGGCTTTCGCCGAGCGTGCCGACGAAGGAGCGATCGATCTTGATGCGGTCGAACGGAAACTTGCGCAGGTAGCTCAGCGAGGAATAGCCGACGCCGAAATCGTCGAGGCTGACGCGGACGCTCAGCGCGCGAAGCTGATGCAGGATCTCGATGGTCGCCTCGCTGTCGTCGAGCAGGGCGGTCTCGGTGACCTCGAGCTCGAGACGCTGCGGCGGCAGGCCGGCCTCCGCCAGCGCGCTCGTGACCATCGCGACCAGCCCGCGCGAGCGGAACTGCACGGGCGACAGATTGACCGCGACGGTGACATCAGGCCATGAGGCGGCCGTGGCGCAGGCGGTGCGCAGCACCCATTCGCCGATCGGGACGATCAGCCCATTCTCTTCCGCGATCGGAATGAACTCGGCGGGCGAGACGAAGCCGCGCGAGGGATGTTTCCAGCGCAGCAGCGCCTCGAAGCCGGTGAGCTCGGTGGTGTCGAGCCGCACCTGCGGCTGGAACACCAGATGGAATTCGCGCCGCTCCAGTGCGGTGCGCAGGTCGTGCTCCAGCGCGTGGCGGCTGCGCGCCTCTTCCTCCATCTCGGGCTCGAACAGCTGATAGGCGCCGCGGCCTCTGGCCTTGGCCTGGTACAGCGCGAGGTCGGCGCATTTCATCAGCTCGTCGGCATCCAGGCCGTGATCGGGCGCGATCGCGATGCCGACGGAGACGCCGACATGGATCGACTGGCTTTCCAGCGCCGGCGGATGGCCGATGATCTCGACCAAGTGGCGGGCGAGCTTCTCGGCCGATTCCGGCTGCGGCCCGCGCTGGAGCACGGCGAATTCGTCGCCGCCGAGGCGCGCGACTGTGTCGTTCTCGCCGACATTCTCCTTCAGCCGCGCTGCGACCCAGCGCAGCAACCGGTCGCCGGCAGCATGGCCAAGGCGGTCGTTGACGGTCTTGAAATTGTCGAGGTCGAAGCAGAGCACCGCCATCGCGCCGCCGGCGATCGCGACCTGGTTCAGCCCCTCGCCCATCTTCTCGCGGAACAGCGTGCGGTTGGGCAGGTCAGTCAGGGAATCGTGCCGCGCCATGTGCGCCACGCGCGCCTGCGCCTTGTGGCGCTCGGTGACGTCCTCATAGGTGACGACCCAGCCGCCATGCTCCATCCGCTTGTGGTTGAGCTTGATGATACGGCCATCGCTCAAATGACGGTGCAGCGTGTGCTCGCCTTCCCGCAGCCGCTCGACATAATCGGCATAGAGCGTGGCCCCGGTCGTATTCGGATGGATGCCGAGGTCGCAGCTGTGCTCCATGATCTCGCGCATCGAGACGCCGGGCTTCACCACGTCCGGGGAGAGGCCGTACATCTCGATGTAGCGGCGGTTGCACACGATGACGCGCAGGCTGGCATCGAGCATGCACAGGCCCTGGCTCATGTTGTTCAGCGCCGCATCGAAGCGGCGGTATTGCTCGCTCAGCTCCTCGACCGCGCGCTCGCGCTCGGTGATGTCCTCGTAGGTGGCGACGAAGCCGCCCTCGGCCAGCGCGCAATAGCGCACCGAGATCACGGTGTCGTTCGACATGCTCCGGCGCATCGGCGAGGAGTCGCGGCTGGCGATCCGGGCGCGGGCGGCTTCGAGGATCTGCTGCGGGCTGTATTCCGAGGAGAACGCGCCGTTCGTTATCGAGCGCTCGATCAGCTCGCCGAGATGCGTGCCGGGTCTGGTCTCCTCCGGCGACAGCCGGTAGATGGTGCGGTAGGTGGTGTTGCAGACGCGCAGACGCATGTCGCTGTCGTAGAAGGCGAGCCCGTGCGCCATGTTCTCAAGCGCGGCATCAAGGATGAAATTCTGCTGCCGCAGCGTCTCCTCGTATTGCAGCCGCTCGGTGACGTCCTCGTGCACGGTCACCCAGCCGCCGTCGGGCAGGAAGCGCGAGACCGCCTGCACCATCCGCCCGTCGTAGCGCATCACCAGCAGGGTTTTCGCTTTCCTTTCGCGCACGTCCTCCAGCCTGGTGCCAAGAAATTCGTCGGCCGACATGCCCGGCAAATTGCCGCGCGACAGCCAATGGTCGATCGCCGTGCAGTGCGTGACGCCCGGTTTCACGACCTCGGGGTCGAGATCGTAGAGGTTCAGGAAGCGTTCGTTGCAGACCACGACGCGGCTGTCGGCATCATACATGATGAGGCCGTGCGACATGTTGGCGAGCGCGTGCTGGCTGCGCTCGGTCTGCAAACGCAATTCCGCTTCGAGCCGGGCAAGGCGGCTGACGTCGTCGCAGATCGTCATCCAGCCGCCGCCGGGAAGCGGCTTCAGCTCGAGCGACATGACGAGGCCGGTCGCAAGCCGCTGCTCGGTCCGGAACGGCTTGCCCGCTGCGATCTGCGCGATCCGCGCCGAATACAGCGTGTCGAGCTCGTCCTCGGGAAAGTTGCCGCGCCTCGCGCTGTGCGCAAGCACCTCGCGGTAGCTCGCGCCCACCCGCACGATGTCGGCCGACATGTCGAACAGGCTGAGGTAGCGCTGATTGACCAGCACGATCCGGTTGTCGGCATCGTAGACGCAGACGCCCTGCTCCATGTGATCGAGCGCAAGCTGGCTCAGCCCGACCAGGGCCTCCGGGCCCTGCTCGCGGCGTGCACCAAGCTCATTGTCGCGGGTCGACGTCATGGGATCGGCGGGTCTCGGCGGGCAATAGACTTAACGCAACGTAATTCGGGCGCCGAGGGTAGCGAACAGGCGGGAAAATTCCCTTAAGCGCAGTAGTTTACGGAGGGTGACTGGCGATGGGGAAAGGTCTGTGCCGGCACGCGAATGCGGAAGTGCCTGCAAGCCAGAGTTGGCCCGAGAGCGCGCAGCAAACTCCGCTGTTCCGCTGTCGTCCCTGCGAACGCAGGGACCCATAACCACAGGAAGACGTTTGGCGAAGACTGGCCGTGAAGAGGCTTTGCCGCGTTACTGGGACCTTGCGTTTACCGATAGATTCCGCGGTATGGGTCCCTGCGTTCGCAGGGACGACAAGAGGCCTACGGTCCGTACAGCACGAGCTCGGTGTCGGTGAGGTCGCCGAGCTGCGGGCGGTGCGGGCCCTTGAAATATTTGCGGCCGCGCCGCTCGGTATAAATGCCGGCGAGGCCGGGGATCGGGCCGTTGGCATCGACCGCGACCGAGATCTTGCCGAGCCGCAGCAAGAGCCGGCCGATGCGGCCGGCGCAGGCGGCGTATTCGGCGGCGCTGCGGCAATAGATCAGCTTCATCGCGGGCGGCGCGATGAAGCCGCGGCGGATGCGCACTGGTTGCAGGATGAACGGGAACGTTCCCTTCGGCGTGCGGACGACCAGGCTGAGGCAATTGTAGCGCGCATGCCGCGTCAACAGCTCAGTCTCCTCGGCGGAAAGTCCCTCGATGGCCTTGGCGTGCTGCGGGATGACCTCGATCTTGCTCCAGCGCGGGGCGCGCGTCAGCGCCGGCACGGAGAAGAAGATGCCGCGGCAATAGGCGCGAAAACCCTGGGTCTCGATGATCGGCCAGGTCCACGGCGCCGGCGAGATGTTGAGATAGGTGACGTCCTTGTGCCGCTGCGCGATCTTGGTCAGCAGCGGCGCATAGTTGCGGTAGGCCGGATCGACATACCAGCTCGACAAATTGCACTGGATGGCGGTCTCCTCGCCGACCTTGCGCGTCGTGTAGATCAGCAGCAGCACGCCGACCGGCGTACCGTCATTGTCGAGCATGTAGCCGAAGCGCGGGTAGCCCTCCGGCACAGGCCGGAAGGCCTGCCGGCGCAGGCCCTGGATCCAGTAATTGTACGAGCGGCCGACAAAGCCGCGCGTCAACAGGTCTGCGACCTTCTCGACGTCGGCTTCGGTGATCTCGCGGCATCGGACCTTGGTGTGGATCACGCTCGTCTTGCCCGTGGAAATGGGAGGCCTCGTGAGTTGAGTTAGCGCCAGCCTTCGCCATGGGCTTCAGTCGCGATCTGCGACTGCATGCCCATGATCTCCCGCACCTTGGCGGGCCAGGCGGAAAGGTCGGTGCCGTGGGTGTGGAACATGGCGACGGCGAGGCGATCCATGCCGAAGGCGACGCAGCCGGTGTGAGCGGGCTCGCCATTGGCGTCCTGGATGCCCCAGGTCGTGCCGAAATGTTCGCGGTGATAGTTGAAGCTCATGCAGGCGGTCGGCTGCTCTTCCGAGCGCAGCGGGATCAAGAGCTCGAACTTGAGCTGCTGCTGCTTCTGACTCACCGCCTTCATCTGGCCGACGCGGCCGAAGAAGGGGTCGCTGGCATAGTCGACACGGAAGGTCAGGCCGAGGTCGGTCGCGATCTTCTGCGCGCGCACCATCCAGCGGTCGCGGAAATCGGCGACGTCATCGGGCGTGCCGATGCAGACATATTCGCGCATCCGGAACGATTGCAGCCGGTCGAGATGCTTCGACGGCTCGCGGCGGAAGCAGTCGGCGGCGACGTCGAAGCGCAGGCCGCCCTTTGGCAATTGGCCGCGGCTCGCCGCGATCGGATAGACCGGATAGCAGGCGGCGGGCGAGAGCACGAGGTCGGCCGGCGAGAGCGAGGTGGTCCAGTCGCCGCCGGCATCGAAGCGGCTCACCGCGGCGTTGATCTCGCGTTCGGTGCCGTGCAGGCCGCAGACGCAGCCGAGCAGGTTCGGAAAGCTCTTGAGATAGCCTGATTTCTCCAGCTGGGCCCGGCTCATCACCGGCGGGAAGCGCAGCGCTTCGGTGCCGGCCTCGCGATGCCGAGTGATCAGCGCGGCGAGCTTCTCGACGACGCCCTCATAGAGCGCGGTGCGCGCATAGACGCCGTCCGAGCCCATGCGGTGGAACAGCTTGTCGGCGAGATGATCGAGCGGATCGGCAATTTCAGGCGCGGTCTCGGGCGAGTTGGGGAGGACGGCAATGTTCATGGGATGGTGTCCTGCTATCTGAAAATTGTTCTTGTTGTTTCAGTCATGAAGGCTTGCCGGCACGCCGCTCATCAGCGTCGAGGTCGCGGCGTTGGCCAGAATGCGGTCGTTGTTGATCATGATCGGCGACGACAGCACGTCGCGCAGGTGACGGCCCATGGTGAATTCGCCGTCATTACGGTAGCCGGAGAGGCCGGCGGTGCGCATCGCGTGCATCACGGTCTCGACCGCGAGCTCGGAGGCCTGCACCTTGAGCAGCGTGATCGAGGATTGGAAGTCGAGCGAGCCGAGCGCGCGCTCGTCATGCTCGGCGCGGGCAAAGGCATCGATATTGGCCGCGATCAGCGCGCGCAGTTTTGCGAGCGACATCTTCGCAGCGGTGAAATGGGCGGCGGCTGGCGGCATCTGCCCGCCGGACGAACGGGCCGCCTTGCGGATGAAGGCCTGCGCGCGCGTGACGGCGGCGGCGGCAATGCCGGCCCAGGCCGACGACCAGCACAGATGGGCGAACGGCGTCATGGTCTGGGCGTGGATCTTGTCATAGGCCTCGGGGAAGACGCGGTCGGCGGGGCAATCGACCTTCAGCTCGAAACCGGTGGAGCAGGTGCCGCGCATGCCGAGCGTTTCCCAGCCCTGGGTCTGCTTCAGCGAATAGTCGTCCTTGGCGAGCGCCAGCAGCACCTGGTCGGAAGCGGCAGCATTGGTGGCGCGGCGGGCGATGGTGACGAGACCGTCGGCCTCGGCACCGTAGGAGATCACTGTGGCGTCGCGCACCAGCGAGATGGTGTCGTCGGCGTGATCCACCGCCGCCGCGCTGGAACGGACGTTGCCGCCGTTCTGGCCTTCCGTGGTGGAGGAGGCGAGCAGCCACTGGTCGCGCGCGACCCGGCGCATCATGGTTTCCATCCAGGGAATGCCGTGGCCGTGCCTGGTCACGCAAGCGACCTTTGTCGTGTGCATCGCGTAGATCATCGCGGTCGAGGCGCAGGCGCGCCCGAGCGTGTAGCAGATGTCGGTGACGTCGTGGATCGAGGCACCGAAGCCGCCGAACTCGACCGGGATCATGACGCCGAGCAGTTTTTGCTCCCGTGCGACGTCGAACGCTTTATGGGGAAAGCGGGCGTCGCGATCGACGCCGTCTGCGTCGGCAGCCGCCGCAGCGGCGGTCCGGGCAGCGCGCTCGATCAGGGAGGGACCCTGTTCGAGAAAACTCGTTTGTGTATCGTCGACAGTGAGGACCGCTTCACGCACGTTCATACTCGTCCGCCTCCGGTTTGCCGTTCAGGATCGCCGGCATCATTCGCGACGCCGTGTAGAGCGATCCCCCGACCATCTTTGCTTGTGAGACGAGGCTACGGATTTAATTCAAATTCGTCGATGAAATAGAGGGTAAACGAAGCCCAATTCCGAATGGACAGTTAAGGTCCGGTTGTTTGCATCGCCGGAAATTCGAAGCTCGCGTTAGGGTTCTGGAAGAAGGGCGAATTCCAGACAATCTGAGTCATCGTTTACTAAGAAACCCGAAGTAATGGTGACGCCCATTGCGAGATCGGCTGGCCGTGCCCATCGTAGCCGGCGACCGGTCCGACTTTGATGACAGATGGGAATTTACCGATGCAGGCCTTCGACACCGAATTGCGCAATCGCATCATCAAGCTGGTGAAGGGCATCCTCGCGCAGAACTCGCTCAGCGCTGATGTCACGCCACAGGCGAAGCTCGTCGACGTCGGCCTGACCTCGATGGACATGGTCAATCTGATGCTGGGTGTCGAAGCCGAGTTCGACTTCACCATCCCGCAAGCCGAGATCACGCCGGAGAATTTCCAGTCGGTCGAGACGCTGGAACGGATGGTTGCGACCCAGCTGAAGCTGGCGGCCGCGGCTTAATAGGTCGTAACTCTCTCCCGGTGTCGTCCCTGCGAACGCAGGGACCCATACCGCGGAATCTATCGATCGTTGAAGGTCGCGGTACCGAACTGCGAGTCTTCGCCAAACAACGGCCTGTGGTTATGGGTCCCCGCTTTCGCGGGGACGACATCGAGTGTGAGGACCGCGCCACCGCTCCTCACGTCAGCGGCATCCGACCCACCACCCCCGTTCCAAAACCCCAGCAAAACTGGCATAGCTTAACCATGTCGCATGTAGCGGACAGGGTGGAGCAGGCATGGCGCAGGCGGTATTGGGCATCATCGGTGGCTCCGGCATCTACGACCTGCCGGGCCTTGAGGGCGCGCACGAAGAGGTGATCAAGAGCCCCTGGGGCGAGCCATCGGCGCCGCTCCGCCGCGGCTCCATCGCGGGCCTGCCCATCGTATTCCTGCCGCGGCACGACAAGGGCCACCGGTTGTCGCCCTCCGACATCAACTATCGCGCCAACATCGACGTGCTGAAGCGCGCCGGCGTCACTGACCTGATCTCGCTGTCGGCCTGCGGTTCCTTCAGGGAGGAACTGCCGCCCGGCACGTTCGTTCTCGTCGATCAGTTCGTCGACCGCACCTACAAGCGCGAGAGCTCGTTCTTCGGCCGCGGCTGTGTCGCGCACGTGTCGATGGCGCATCCGGTCTCGCCGCGCTTGCGCATCCATCTTGCAGCGGCGGCCGAAGCCGAGGGCATCGCGATCGCGCGCGGCGGCACCTATGTCTGCATGGAGGGCCCGCAATTCTCCACCTATGCGGAGAGCATGACCTACAAGACGCACGGTTACTCCGTGATCGGCATGACCAACATGCCGGAAGCGAAACTCGCCCGTGAGGCGGAGATCTGCTATGCCACCGTCGCGATGGTGACGGATTTCGACTGCTGGCATCCCGATCACGACGCCGTCACCGTGCAGGACATCATCCGCGTGCTGAACTCGAACGCCGACAAGGCCAAGGCGCTGGTGGCGCGGCTCGCAAAGGATTTTCCGCGCGAGCACGAGCCGTGCCCGATCGGTTCGGACCGTGCGCTCGACACCGCGCTGATCACCGCACCCGAGGCGCGCGATCCCGAACTCCTGAAGAAGCTCGATGCGGTGGCCGGGCGCATCCTGCGCGGGTGAGACGCAAGAAGAACGAAAAGGCAGAATGCCATGAAGGTCGACGGCAAGCATTTCCGAAGCATCTGGCGCGAGCGCGATGGCTGGTCGGTCGGTGCGATCGATCAGCGCCGGTTGCCGCATGAGTTCGTCGTTGCGAAGCTGACCTCGTGCGAGGATGCGGCCGTCGCCATCCGCGACATGCTGGTGCGCGGTGCGCCGCTGATCGGCGCCACCGCGGCCTACGGCATGGCGCTCGCGATGCGCGAGAACGCCTCCGACGCCGGCCTGAAGCGCGCCTATGAGACGCTGGTCGTGGCGCGGCCGACCGCGATCAATCTGAAATGGGCGCTCGACGAGATGCGTGCGACGCTCGCGCCAATCGATCCGGCCGAGCGGGCGGAAGCCGCCTATGCGCGCGCCGACGAGATCGTCGAGCAGGACGTCGAGATCAACCGCGGCATCGCCGGCAACGGCCTGAAGCTGATCGAGGCGATCGCGGCGAAGAAACCGGGCGAAGTGGTCAACGTGCTGACCCATTGCAATGCCGGCTGGCTCGCGACCGTCGACTGGGGCACGGCAACGGCGCCGATCTATCTCGCGCATGAGCGCGGCATCAAGGTCCATGTCTGGGTCGACGAGACCCGCCCGCGCAACCAGGGCGCCTCGCTCACGGCGTGGGAGCTCGGCCATCACGGCGTGCCGCACACGGTCATCCCCGACAACACCGGGGGACACCTGATGCAGCACGGCATGGTCGATCTCGCCATCGTCGGCACCGACCGCGTCGCCGCCAATGGCGACGTCTGCAACAAGATCGGCACATACTTGAAGGCGCTCGCCGCGCACGACAACGGCGTGCCGTTCTACGTCGCGCTGCCGTCGCCGACCATCGATTTCGCCGTCGATGACGGCATCCGAGACATCCCGATCGAGCAGCGCAGCGGCACGGAAGTCACCGACATGACCGGCCGCACCGCGGATGGAAGGCTGGAAACGGTTCGCATCGTGCCGGAGGGATCACCGGTGGCGAACTATGCCTTCGACGTGACGCCCGCGCGGCTGGTGACGGGGTTGATCACTGAGCGCGGCGTGCTGAAGGCGGATCGAGCTTCGCTGGCTGCTGCGTTCCCCGAGCGGATTGCTGCTGCGGCGGAATAGGTCTCGTAGGGTGGGCAAAGGCGCGAAAGCGCCGTGCCCACCATCTGCTTGTGGTGGGCACGCTTCCGCTTTGCCCACCCTACGGTCTTTGCGAGCTAGCTCAGCTTCAACCCCGTCGCCGCCTCGAGCTCCGCGATCGCTTGCGAGCCGCTCGTGACCTTGATCGTGGTCATGCCCATCTCCCGCGCCGGCTTCAGGTTGACGCCGAGATCGTCGAGATAAATGCACTTCTTCGGATCGACCTTCAGCGTCTCCACCATCATCCCGTAGATTCGCGGATCGGGCTTGCGCAGGCCGATCTTGGCGGACTCGATGACGTGGTCGAACAGCACCATCACTTCGGCAATGTAAAGCGAGCGTCCGGTCATGCTGCCGATGGCGTTGGCGGGGAGATTGTTGGTGATGCAGCCGGTCTTGAATTGCGCCTTGATGCGCTTGAGCGCCTCGACCATCTCGGGGCGCAGATCGCCCTGGAGCAGCGGCAGCACGTCGCGGCCACGCACTTGCGCGCCGAGCGCGCGCGACTCCTCCGAGAACAAGGCATCGAACGTGTCGATGTCGACCTCGGCCCGCTCGAACTTGGCCCAGGCGTTTTCCAGGTGATTGGCAGCGTTGGTGCGGCGGATGATGTCGGCGGGCAATCCGCGCTCCGTCTCGAACCGTGTGAATGCCTCGAACGGCGAACTGGTCAAAACGCCGCCAAAATCAAAGATCACTGCCTCGATCGCCACTGTCCTGCCCTCGTCAATTCCTTTCCAAGAGCGCTAGCATGCGTTATCGGCAAGGACCAGTCCGAAGCAATCCGCGCCCGCATCGACTCCGCTCCAATACGTGTTCCCATGAAGAAGCTCGCAGCCCTCATCATTGCCGCTCTGCTCGCCACCCCCGCTCACGCCATCGTCGGCGGCGGCACGCCGCAGGCCGATGGCGTTGCACGCGCGGTCGTCACCATTGTCGGCTCGCGCGGCAATTTCTGTACCGGCAGCCTGATCGCGCCGAAAATCGTGCTGACGGTTGCGCATTGCGTGCAGCCCGGCGCGGACTACAAGATCGTCGATCGCGGCACCGACGGTGCGCCGCAATTGCTGAACGTGCGCACCGTCGCGACCCATCCGAGCTTCAACATGCAGGCGATGCAGGCGCATCGCGCCACTGCCGACGTGGCGCTGTTGCAACTCGATATTCCACTCAAGGGAAAATCGACGGTCGTGGTCGGCGCGCCGAATATTCCGATCCAGGTCGGCGGCCGCTTCGTCATCGCCGGCATCGGCGTCACCGTGCGCGGCGACGGCAAGAGCGGCGGCGCCACGCGCGTTGCCGGTCTCGTTGCGACAGGGCAGCCCGGCACGCTTCAAATTCGCCTGGTCGATCCCGTAACCAACGGTGTTCGCGACGGAATCGGCGCCTGTACCGGCGATTCCGGCGGTCCCGTGTTCGAGGACAAGCCGAGTGGTCCCGTGCTTGTCGGTCTTATCAGCTGGTCCACAGGACCGAATGGCGCCGCCGGCTGCGGCGGCTTGACCGGCGTCACGCCGCTCACGCTCTATCGCGACTGGATCTTGCAGACCGCGCGGAGCTGGGGCGCAGCGTTGTAGTTTGACCGCGAATTGATCTATGTCATTTTAATGCGGAAGCGCGATGGGCGACCATGCCCGTCGCGGAGGAAACGCGTCGCCAATAAGGCGGCCTGAAAAAGACAAGGCATAGAAGCAACAATGAATGTCGCTGTTCGCAGTCACGCCATGGCCAAACAGGCTTCTGAACATTTCGACGTGATGATCGTCGGTGCCGGCATCTCCGGCATCGGCAGCGCCTATCACATCGAAAAGCAGCTGCCGGGCACGAGCTACGTCATCCTGGAAACGCAAGAGACGTTCGGCGGCACCTGGTCGACGCATCGCTATCCCGGCATTCGCTCCGACAGCGACCTCCACACCTTCGGCTACAGCTTCAAGCCCTGGGTCGGCCCGCCGATCGCGACCGCCGAAGAAATCCTCACCTACATGAAAGAGGTGATCGACGATAACGATATCGCCGGGCATATCCGCTACAAGCACAAGATCAACTCCGCGAGCTGGTCGAGCGAACAGAATCTCTGGACCATCGAGGCGACGACGACCGATACGGGCGAGGCAAAGACCTTCACCGCGAATTTTCTCTGGATGTGCCAAGGTTATTATCGCCATTCCGAAGGCTACACACCGGAATGGAAGGGCATGGACCGCTTCAAGGGCCGCATCGTCCATCCGCAGACCTGGCCTGACGATATCGATCTCGCGAACAAGAAGGTGGTCGTGATCGGCTCCGGTGCGACCGCGGCGACGCTGGTGCCGAACATCGCCGACGCATGCGCGCATGTCACCATGCTGCAGCGTTCGCCGACCTATTTCCGGCTCGGCCGCAACGCCATCGAGATCGCCGAGGAGCTGCGACGGCTTCAGGTCGACGAGACCTGGATTCACGAGATCGTCCGCCGCAAGATCCTGTTCGAGCAGGACGCGTTCACGAAGCTCTGCATCTCCAAGCCCGAGCAGGTGAAGAAGGACCTGATCGGCCAGATCAGCGCGGTGCTCGGCCCCGACTACGATGTCGAGACACATTTCACGCCGACCTATCGGCCGTGGCGGCAGCGCATCGCCTTCGTGCCGGATGCCGATCTGTTCAAGGGCATTGCCAGCGGCAAGGCTTCCGTCGTCACCGACGAGATCGAATGCTTCGTAGAGAACGGCATTCAGCTGAAATCGGGCAAGCTGCTGGAGGCCGATATCATCGTCACGGCGACCGGCTTCAATCTCTCGGCACTCGGCGACATCGCCTTCGAGGTCGACGGCAAGCCGCTCGCCTTCGGCGACACCGTCACCTATCGCGGCATGATGTTCACGGGCGTGCCGAACATGGCCTGGGTGTTCGGCTATTTCCGCGCGAGCTGGACGCTACGCGTCGACCTCGTCGCCGATTTCGTCTGCCGGCTGCTCGGCCACATGAAGGCGAAGGGTACGAAGAAGGTCGAGGTCAGGCTGCGCCCCGAAGACCACAACATGCCGATCCTGCCGTGGATCGATCCGGAAAACTTCAACCCCGGCTACATCATGCGCAACATGAACCTGCTGCCGAAGCGCGGCGACAAGCCGGAATGGCAGCACAGCCAGGATTACTGGACCGAGAAGGACGAGATCCCGAAGACGGACCTGGACGACAAGGCGTTCGTTTACGGGTGAGGTGCGCTAGTGATAGCCACGGACGATCAAGGTTCATGTGAACGGCGGTCAACACTGCAACGGGGCGGCACAGGCTGCAGATGCGCGGATTGATCATTCTGCGCGGCAAAAGCGTGGCGCAGTTGCAACATGGCGGCCGGATTCTGCTCCGGTTGTGGGGCGAACGGACGCATTTTGGCGCTGCCGTAGTGTTACGGAGCCTCGTCATGACCTAAGTTCCCGGCGGAATTGCTGGGAACGGGGGGTGTGGCGTGCAAGGCGAGGGGCTTTGGAGGCGGCAGGATCGACTGCGCCGATCCGTCGCTGCGTCGCTTGTAAGCGTATCGGCGGTCTTCGTCGGCCTCAGCCTTTGCACGACGCCGGCAAACGCGCTCTGCGCGCCCGATCCGGCCACCAGCGGCCAGACCGTTACATGTAGCGGCACGGACGCGGACGGCTTTCAGGCCGGGGCCGGGGTCGACAGCCTCAATGTCAACGTGCTCTCCGGCGCGACCGTGAACGATAACGGGACGGTCTCGATCGGCGTCAACAATACCAGCACGGTCGTTAACAACGGCACTCTCTCGGCTGGCTCGGGCCTGATCGGCATTGGCGCCGGAAATTCGAACACCGTGACCAACAACGGCAGCATCACGGTGCTGGACAACGGCCTCGGCATCCAGGTGATCGATCACAACGTCGTCGCCAATGCCGGAACGATCACGACAGGTGACAACGGTGCCGCGATCTCGGTCGGCGACAGCAACACCGTCACCAACAGCGGTGCGCTGTCTGTCGGTGCGTCGGGGGTGGGCATCTTCTCGGGCCAGAACAACACGATCACCAACGCCGCGACGGGCACGATCACGGGCGGCGACGGTGCAAGCGGCATTTTTGGGTTTGGCGGCGCGACCATCACCAATGCCGGCACGATCACGGTCGGCGCTTCCGCCGGATTCTCCGGCGGCATCATGGCGATCAGCAACAACAATACGGTCGTCAACACCGCCACCGGCACGATCACGGTCGGGCAGTTCGCCGCCGGCATCTTTCTGCAAGGCAACGTCCAGACCGTCAGCAATTTTGGCTCAATCACGGCCGGCGATATTGGCGTTGGCATCGCCGCGCTCGGCGATGATGTCAAGATAACCAACGGCGGTACGATTACGGCGGGGGATACCGCATCGGCCGGCATTTCTGTGTCGGGTGATCGGGCCATCATCAGCCAGAGCGGCACGATCAATGTCGGCGTGGGCGGTGCGGGCATCGCCTATTCCGGTTCGTCGGCCACGATCACCAACAACGGACGAATTACGGGTGGCGATTTCGCCCAAGCCATTTTCGTGGCCGGTGACTCCAATGTCGTCACCAACGGCGGTACGATCACCGTCGGCGCCACCGGCGTCGGCATCAGCGTGAGCTCGTTCAGCACGACCAACCAGGTCGTCAATACCGGCACCATCACCGTCGGGGCCGGCGGTATCGGCATCACCCTGAGCGGCGGCGGAAGCGTGTTCAACTCGGGCACCATCAACGCCGCGACCGGTCTGGCGGCGATCGAGTTCTGTAGCTGCGGCCCGAACACGCTGACGCTCGGCCCGGGCAGCATCATCAACGGTCAGGTGCTTGGCGCCGGCACTGACACCTTGCAGCTCGGCGGCACCGGGAAGGACACGTTCGACCTCAGCCTGATCGGCAGCCTCCTCCAGTACGACGGCTTTGCGACCTTCAACAAGGTCGACAGCTCGACCTGGACCGTGACCGGCACCGGCAATCAGGACTGGAACGTGCTCGGAGGTACGCTTCTGCTCGCCGGTACCATCAACGGCACCGTGACCGTCGCGAGCGGTGGTACCTTCGGCGGCGTCGGCACGGTCGGCACGACCACCGTCAATGGCGGTACGCTGGCACCGGGCAATCCGACCGGCACGCTCACCGTGTCCGGCGACCTCACATTCACGTCGGCGTCGAACTACCTGGTGCAGGTCTCGGGCGCCAGCAACGGCCTTGCGGCGGTGACGGGAACGGCGACGCTTGGCGGTGCAACGGTCGTGGTCGTCCCAACCGGCTCGATCGCAAAGCACTACACGATCCTGACTGCGACGACGCTCCCCGATGCGTTCAATCCGGTCGTTGCCGGGCTCTCGTCGAACCTGAAGGCGGTGCTGAGCTATGATCCGAACAACGTCTTCCTCGATCTGTCGCTGAGCTACGGCTCCGGCCTCAATATCAACCAGCAGAATGTCGCCAACGCCCTGACGCGCATCTTCAACACCACCGGCAGCCTCCCGGTCGCGCTCGCCAATCTCTCGCCGGCTGGGCTCACCCAGGCCTCCGGTGAATCGGCCACGGGATCGCAGCAGACCACGTTCAACGCGATGAACCAGTTCATGAGCCTCTTGACCGATGTGTTCGGCTCGGGACGCAGCGGTGCGCCCGGTGCGACGCCGCTGGCTGAGGAAACGAACGCGAGCGCCTACGCCGCGCGTGGCAGGGACGCGCGCGACGCCTTCGCCTCGATCTACCGCAAGGCGCCGGCTGCGACCTTCGCGCAGCGCTGGGACGTCTGGGCGGCCGGCTTCGGCGGCTCGCAGACGACCGACGGCCATACCGCGCTCGGCTCGAACAACACCACCAGCAGCATCTATGGCACCGCGGTCGGTCTTGATTATCGCTTCTCGCCCTCGACCATCGCCGGCTTTGCGCTTGCTGGCGGCGGCACGGGCTTTGGCGTCAACGGGCTCGGCTGGGGCCGCTCCGACCTGTTCCAGGCTGGCGCCTTCGTGCGTCACACGGCGGGACCGGCCTATATCACGGCCGCGCTGGCCTATGGCTGGCAGGACGTCACCACCAACCGCATCGTCACAATTGCCGGCGTCGACCAGCTGCGCGCGCAGTTCAATGCCAACGCCCTCTCGGGCCGCATCGAAGGCGGCTATCGCTATGCCATGCAGTGGGTCGGCCTCACGCCCTACGCGGCGCTGCAGGCCACCATGTTCAGCCTTCCGAACTATTCGGAATTCGCCGTGGTCGGCAACAACACCTTCGCGCTCAATTATGGCGCCAAGGATGTGACCAGCACCCGCACCGAGCTCGGCCTGCGCGCCGACCAGTCGTTTGCCGCGGCCGGCGGGCTGATGACCTTGCGTGGCCGGCTCGCCTGGGCGCATGACTACAATCCGGATCGCGCCGTCGGCGCGGTGTTCCAGACGCTGCCGGGCTCCGCCTTCGTCGTCAACGGCGCCGCGCAGGCGCGCGATTCCGCGCTGACGACGGCGGCAGTGCAGATGAACTGGATGAACGGCTGGTCCGCGTCGGCGACCTTCGAGGGCGAGTTCTCCAACGTCACCCGCTCCTATGCCGGCAAGGGCCTCGTGCGCTACGCGTGGTGAGGCGAGGTCGATAGGCCACGGCGGGATTGCCATCCTCCCCTGGAGGAGTAGGGCAATCGCATGTGAATTCCACGAGAATTGTCTGCGGGCTTGCTCCGCCTCTCCCGCTTGCGGGAGAGGCCGACGCGCTCGCAGAGCGCGGCGGGTGAGGGCTCTTTCCTCTTGGGGATTATCCCGTTGAGGAGACACCCTCTCCCCAACCCTCTCCCGCAAGCGGGAGAGGGAGCCCAGTGCCGATGCCGCCGCATCGTGCAAGCCATATGCGATTGCCCTGCCCCTCCAGGGGAGGGTAAGAGGAATCACCGTTTCTGCTGCTCGGGCCGGCGCGGCGGCCGCGGTGCGACGGGGGTGCCGGCCATCTTGTTGGCGGTCTCGCTGACGTCGAGCAGCGAGCGGCGGATGTCCTCGATGTAGCTCGCCGACTTCTTCCGCATGGTGTCGGCGAGCTCACGCAGCCCCTGCACCTTCTCGAACAGCTCGTCAGCCTTGCCGTCGACGAAGCCGGGCACCACGCCCTCGATCTTGGTGACGGCCTTGTCGAATCCCGCAAAGGCGCTGTCGACCTTGGCCATCACGGAATCGATCTCGCCACCCTTGCTGCGGAGATCGGCGGTATTGGTCTCGAACGTGCGCAGGCCCTCCTTGATCGCGGGGGCGTTGCTCACGATGGTGCGGTCGACACTGTGCAGGGTCTCAACGATGGATTCGGCATCGCTGAGATCGGCGGTCAGCACGGGGATGCCGTCCGAGTCCAGCGGCACGGGTGGGGCCGAGGGCGCGCCTCCGACCAGCGAGATCGCGGCAACGCCGGTGAGGCCCTGGAACTCGATGCCGGCGACGGTGTCCTTGCGGATCGGCGCGGCGTTGTCGAGCATCACCAGCGCCACGATCCGGCGCGGACTGTCCAGCTTGATCGACAGGATCTGGCCCGCAGGCACGCCGTCGAAATTCACCGGCCCGCCGCGGCGCAGCCCGCTGGCGGAGCCGCCCTCGAACACGACGCGCAATTGGCTCCGGCTCTGGATCGTGCGCCACTTTTGCACGCCGAGCAGGCCGCCGAACGCCACGGCGATCACCGCCAGCGTCGCGGTTCCGATGACGAGATTGCTCGCGCGTGCCATGCGGGAGATTTTACGGCCAAAGCGGGGAAGTTGGAAGGCGCCCGCAATGATACGCAGGACGGGTTAACGCCCGCCGAAGCTCGCAGAGCGAAGGCGCAAGCGTAACCCGCCGTCGCGACCTCAATGCCCGGCCGCTCGTTTTGCCGCGGCATTGTTCAGCACGATCAGGGCATCGACGGCCACACCCGTCTTCGCATTGATCAGGAACGGGTTGATGTCGATTGAGGCGATCCGGTCGCCGGCATCCGCGATCAAATTGGACAGGCCGACCAGCGCCTTCACCGCGGAGGTCTCGTGCAGGGCCGGCTTGCCGCGATAGCCGCGCATCTTGATGCCGGCCTTGGTGCGGCCGATCAGCAGCCGCGCCTCGGCCTCGTCCAGCGGCGCACCGGCGAGCGCGACATCCTTCATCAGCTCGATATCGATGCCGCCGGTGCCGAACAGCACCACAGGCCCCATCTCGGCATCGAGCGAGGCGCCGACGACGAGCTCCAGGTCGGCCTTGACCTGCTGCGCGATCAAAATGCCGTCGAGCTTCGGCTTGCCCTTCAGCTTCGCCACCCGCGCGGAGATGTCGGCGAAGGCCTTCTTCACCTCGGCCGCACTGTTGAGGTTCAACACCACGCCGCCGATGTCGGATTTGTGCAGGATCTCGGCGCTGACGACCTTTGCGACGACCGGGAAGCCGATTTGCTTGGCGATCTTCGCAGCCTCCGCCGCGGTCTGCGCGATGGCTTCCTTGGAGATCGGGATGCCGTAGGCCTTCAGCAGCTTCTTCGAGGCGACCTCGTCGAGCGCGGCGCCGTTCGCCGCTTTCAATGCCTTCTCCAGCATCGCGCGTGCGGCAGGCTTGGAGCTCGAGACGATGTCGGGCACTTCTTTCCGTAAGCTGGCATAGGCGAGCAGCGACTTGATCGCGGTCACTGCGCGGTCCATGCCCTGCATCACCGCGAGATGCGGCAGCGATTTGCGCAAGCTTTTGGTGAACTCGGTGAAGCCGATCGACATCGCGCTGATATAGATCACGGGCTTTGAAGCCCGGCTCGCCATCTCGTTGACGATACGCAAATTGCGCTCGCGCAATTCGTGCGGCGCCTTCGGCAGCTCGGCATCGATGATGACGATGTCGATGTCGGGATCGTCGATCATCAGCTTGATCGACTTCATGTAGACGGAGGGATCGACCACCGCAGCAAAGCCGGCGTCGAGCGGATTACCGACGATCGAGCCCGGCCCGAGCATCTTTGCCAGTTCGGAACCGACGTGCGGGCTCAGCGGCGCAAAGTTCAGGCCCTCGGCATAGAAGGCATCAAGCAGCATGCCGCGCTTGCCGCCCGACAGCGTGACTGCGGCGAGCCGATCGCCCTTGGGCACGGCCGAGTGGACGAAGCATTCGGTGGTCTCGATCAGCTCGTCGAGCCCGCCGACCCGGATCACGCCCTCGCGCGTCGCAATGGCGTCGAAGGTCTCGATCGAGCCGGCGAGCGCGCCGGTATGGGCCATTGCCGCCGCGCGGCCGCCCTCGGATGCGCCGAGCTTGAGCGCAATCACCGGCTTGCTCGCGGCGCGCGCCGCCTTGCAGGCATCGCGGAACGCCTTGGTGTTGCGCACGCCTTCGAGGTAGACGACGATCACCCTGATGCTGGGATCCTCGGCGAAATAGCGCATCAGATCGGGCGTCTCGAGCCCGGCCTCGTTGCCTGTCGTCACCATGTAGCCGACACCGACGCCGCGATCTTCCAGCGCCTGCCGGATCGCCATGACGATGGCGCCGGATTGCCCGGCGATCGCCACCGCGCCCTGCTCCATGGTGACAATGCGGTCGTCGATATTGGTGAACAGCTTTTCGCCGGCGCTTAAGTTGCCGAGGCAGTTCGGGCCGGTGACGGCAAGGCCGGTCTCGCGCACCGCCGCCTGCAATTCGGCGGCGAGCTTTTGGCTCTCCGCATCCTGCAACTCACTGAAGCCCGAGGTGACGATGGTGGCCGAGCGCGCGCCGGCCGCAGCCGCATCGCGGATCACCTGCACGGCAAAGCGCGCCGGCACCAGCACCAGCACGTGATCGGGCTTTTCCGGGAGGCTCGCAAAGTCCTTGTAGCAGGGGACGCCCCAAATGGTCTCGCGCTTGGCGTTGACCGGATAGAGCCCGCCCTCGTAGCCGTACTTGACCAGATTGTTCCAAATGCGCTCGGCATAGTTGCCGGGCTTGTCGGTGGCGCCCACCAGCACGATGTTGTGCGGGTGCAGCATGGCGTGGATGCCTTTGACGACATCGCTTGCATCGGGTGGCGGAGACCATGGGCGGGGAGACGTCGACGCAGCAGGCACCTGGGCTTCCATGCGCTCACCTCTTGTTCTTGTTGCAGCGCGCGCTCGGGCGCCGAGGTCTGGCGGGACTGATCGTGACATCTTCATCCCGCGTGGCGGAATGGTGAGACGTCACATCGAGGCTAGCATCACCAGAGTTTTGGCGAAAGTGCGAAGGGCCGTCGCTGATCTTCGCCTGCTCAGTAGCGCAGCAGGTTCAGCTTGTAGGCGTAGTGACAGGCGAGTTGCTTGGCGAGATAGGGAGCGATGGCGCGCCGGATCTGCATCTGCGTCGGATCGAAGCCGAGCACCCGGCGCCGCAAGATGCCCATCTCCCTGACGCCGACCGCGTAGGTCGACGCCGTCTTCTGTGCGTCGTGGATCCGGAAGCAGGCGATGAATCGCGGCAGGCGCACGAACTTGAATCCCGCGGCCTGCGCCCTCAGGATGAAGTCCCAGTCCATCGCGTAGTGGAAACTCTCGTCGATCGGCCCGATCCTGTCCCACACGCGCCTGCGCCAGAACATTGTCTCCTGCGGAATGTAGTCGGCATATCGCAGCGCCCTGCCGTCATGCGGCGGCAGTACGGCACGTCCGACCTCGAGCCCCTCGCGATCGACGAAGACGCGATGGCCGTAGACGATATCGACATGCGGATGCGACATGAAGTAGTTGGCGACATAGGCAAGCGTCCCCGGCAGCAGCATGTCGTCGCTGTTCAGGTAAGCCATGATCTCGCTGTCAACGCCGGCGAAGCCGAGATTGATGGCGTTCGATTGTCCCTCGTCCGGCTCGCTCTTCCAGCTGATGCTCGCGCCGCGGCTTTTCAGGAGATCGAGCGTGCCGTCGATCGAAGCACCGTCCTGCACGTGATAATACAGGTTCGGATAGTTCTGGCTTACGATGCTGTCGATCGTAGCGCCGAGATATTGCGCATGGTTGTAGCTCGGCGTGACCATTGCGATCCGGGGTGCATTGTCGCGGATTGCGGGCGCCGGCGGGAAAGCCTTGAGGTTGAGCAGGCGCGGCGGATATTGCTCGAAGGTCCACATCGGCGGACGCCGCCACACGCTCCGCAGCGAGGATCGTCTTTGGCCGGCGGCGATGAGATCTTGGTTCCTCTCCAGCAGCGCGACGCGGTTTTCGAGTTGCTCGAATCGCTGTTCGAAACGCTGCCTGAGGTGGTCGTCCATTACCGCTTGTCCTGAAATTGCAGCGTCAAAAGATCAATCGGCCATTCTTATAGGTCTCCCGGCGATGACGCCAGTTCAGCGGCTCCAACAGGTGCGATGAATCACTGCGAGAGGCCCCGACTGCGAACCGCTATTCATCAGGTCCGATCAAGGTGGCGTGCAACACGTAGCGCTCGGGACCGGAGGTGACGGCGTCGAACGGCCAGCAGGTCGCGAGCACCAGCTCGAAATCCTGCGCCGCGGGATCGATGCCAGACTCATCGAAGCGAACCACGGCGGAGGAATCCGCGCGATAGCGAAAATGCTTGCCGTCCCTGCGCGTGACATCGATGACGTCTCCGATAGTAACATTCCGCAAGAAGCGGAAATGTGTGTCGCGATGGGCGGCATATACGGCAATACCGCGTTCGCCCGCATCAGCCGTTCGGCGGATATGGCCGGGTCCGAACGCGAGCGCCTGACCGCTCACACCGTCCAGCACGATCGTGCTGGCGCCGAGCCGCTTCACCTCGATCCGCGCGACCGGCCAGGTGTCGGCCCACGACCATGGCTTGACCACCTCGCCGGTCGCAACGCTCCTGTCGAACGCGCGCTCCAGCAGCACCTGCGCGAGCCAGGCTTTGGCATGGATGTAGGCGCCGTCGCCGCATAGGATGGCGCCGATGATGGCGAGGGCCAGGGGAGAGATGAGGCGGGGCATTCGAATCTCTTGTTCGTCATTCCGGGGCGATGCGAAGCGTCGAACTATGGTGCGCAATTGCGCACCTGAGAATCTCGAGATTCCGGGTTCGGCTCTGCGCCGCCCCGGAATGACATTCCCAAAAAAAGGCGCGCGCGGCCGTTGGTTACGGGACGGGCGACCGCGCGCGCTAACAGAGGAGTTCGGGGGGCTCCTCTCTCAAGCGGCGTCGGTGAGCAAGGGCCGACGCCGGTTGAACACGAACAGGATCAGGGCGAGCATGATCAGGATGAAGCCTGCGATCATCTTCAGCTCGGCCGAAGTTGCAGTCTTGGGCAGGCGGATCGCATCGGGCGCGGCGGGCGTGGGCCGCCTTGCCGAAGGCTGGTTGCGCGCGTCTGCGTGGCGCTCGCGCAGTTGCGTCGGTGTCAGATGCGGCCGCTCGCCGAAGACCTTCTCGAAATCCCACCCCGCAGGCAGGTTGATCGGCAGCTCGCTGAGCTTGAGCGGTTCGCCCTCGGGGCGGCTCGGCGTCTTGTCGACGGCGACGAGGCTAGTCAGGCGCGTGACGATCTGGTGGTCGAGCGCGAGCGCCAGGATCGCCTTGTCGGAATCTTGGGGCGTCATCTCGCGCAGGGTGCGCGCGACTTCGGCATCGCCGATCTTGCGCTTCGCCCAGAGTTTTGACAGGCCCTTGCCTTCGGCGGCATTTTGCAGCGGCAGCTTCACCGACCACGGACGGTCGCCGACACGGCCCTTGATCTCGAGCGAGCCGGCGAGCTTGTCGAGCCTTGCCGCCAGCACCAGCGGTTCGTCGCGATAGACATCGGGAATGATCGCCGGCGTGACGTCGGCCTTGGCTTCGGAGAACTTTGCGCTGAGGCCGGTCACGGCCGGATTCTCCAGCTTGGCGAACAGGCCGCGCATGCGCTCCTCAACCTGCTCCACCGAGCCGATATGGGTGAAGGCGCCGCGGCCGAGCTCGGCGGCGCGCGTCATCAGATAGGTGTTGGGCGCGGACCCGATGCCGACCATGAACACGCGCGAGCGGCCGCGCATCGCCGTGATGGTCTCGAACAATTGCTGCTCGTTGCCGATCGCACCGTCAGTCAGGAAGACGACCTGGCGAACCATGTTGGTGTCACTGAGCTTGTCGGTCAGCGCGGCGCGCATCGCCGACACCATCTCGGTGCCGCCGCGCGCCTGCAATCCATTCACGAAAGCGAGTGCTTCGCCGAGATGCGCGGGGTCGGCCGGCACGGAGCTTGAGAACAGCACGTCCATGGTGTCGTCGAAGCGGATCACGTTGAAGCGGTCATTGGGCTGGAGGCGGCCGAGCGCATAAAGCAGGCTCGCCTTGGCCTGGACGATCGAGGTGCCGCCCATCGAACCGGAATTGTCGATCACGAACACCACTTCGCGCGGCAACGGTTTCTGCGTTGCCTGCTCGGCGCTGGGCGGGGTGACGAAGGCGAGCAGATAATCGGCATCGCCGACACGCTCGCGGAACAGGCCGACCGACAGCGCCTTCTCCGCGGCGGGCTTCCAGCTCAGCTCGAAATCGCGGTCGGCCGGCACAGCGCCATCAGCGAGCGTGACGACACGCGTCGTGTTGTCGGGGCTGTCGACCTTGACGCTGTGATGGTGGCTTTTGACTTCGCCGAGCGCAAAGCCGGCCTTGAGGCGTACCGTGATGCTGGTCGGGTTGACCGGCGCATTGGTCGCAGGATTCAGCACCGGCGGCGTAATCCGCTCGCGGTCCGGCACCGGGTCCGAACTGGTCGCGCCCCAGCCCGAGCCGTCCTTGCGAAAGTCGACGCTCTGTACGATCGGCGCCGGATTGTAGCGCGGCGCGACCACCAGCGGCAGGCGCAGCGAATATTCGTTGCCGGACTGGTGCACCGGCTCCTGATATTCGATCTGCACCAGTACGGTTTCGCCGGGACCGATATTGGCGACCGAGTTGGTGAAGATGTTCGGCCGTTCCTGCTCGGTGAGTGCGGCCTTCTGGCCGGCGCGGCGCGCCTGCTCGTAGATTACGCGCGCCTGCTGCCGTTCCTTGATGTCGCCGACGATGACGCGGTCGCCGACCACCATCTTCAGCGTGTCGACGGCGCCGCCGGTCGCGAGCGGATAGACATAGGTCGCCTCGACCCAGTCCTTGGTCGGATTGCGGAAGATTTGGGTGATGCGGGCGCGCAGCGTTGGACCTGACACCGTGATGTCGACATCGGTGCCGAGGCGGATCGCTTCGGTAGTGGCGCCATCCTCCTTCAGCAGGAGCGTTCCGGATTTGGCGTCGCCAGGCTGGAGCAGGCTGGCCTGCTCCGTCGTCGCCGACCATCCGGGCTCAAAGCTCACCAGCAGAGCCACGAAGGCGACCAGCATCACCGCGATGCCCTGCACGAGGAGAAACAATCCGAGCTTGATCAGCCGGCCCAGCATGGGGTGCTCGTCGCTGTCGGCTGTGTCGTAGGTGTCCATTTGGCCTGCTCCCGAAGCATGTTCGCTGGCCCAAAGCATCTGCCGGGAGGGCGTGATGTCGCGAGCAGAATGATCGGCAATGTTCCGCCGCGGCCGGCCCGGCACGCCGCCGCCGGGGCGGCCATGTGCGGTTTTGTGCTGGTTTGTCCGCCCTGCTAGAATGGCTGTCCTGGAGCAGGGCCACGATGCAGACGCAGGACAAACTCAACGACGGGCAGCTTTCGGACGAGCAGAGCCGGGAGATCGCAGAGACCATTCGCGAGGAGCTGGCGAGGCGCCGGATCTCCCGGCAGGCGCTGGCCGAGCAGGCCAAGCTCAGCCTCTCGACCCTGGAAAAGGCGCTCGGCGGGCGCCGGCCGTTCACGCTGGCGACGACGGTGCGGCTGGAGCAAGCGCTGGGCGTCTCCTTGCGAAAAAACGCCGTCGTGGTGGCGCCCCCGGCGGCAAGCGATGTCGCACCCGACAGCCTCGGCTCCTATGCGCATCGCGCCGTGACCTGGCTCGAGGATGTCTACATCACGCTGCGGCCCTCGTTCGGCGCCAAGGACGCGATCTTCGCCTATCGCACCGAGATCGTCTGGGAGCCGAAGATCTCGTCGCTGGTCTTCCGCGAGGGCGAGCGGACCGATGCCGCCTACGAGCACACCGGGGAGGTCGCGGTGCCGCATCAGTCCGGCTTCATCTATCTCGTCATCATCAAGCACGGCCAGCATCGGGTGATCACGGTGTCGCGGCCGACGGTGAGCGGCGAGATGTACGGCATCATCTCGACGCTCCGCGCGGGCCCCGGCTCGCAGCTGACGCCGATCGCGGCGCCGGTCGCTTACGTGCCGCTCCGGAACGTCCCGAACCCGTCTCTGGGACGGGTCGGACCTGACGACAGCAACCATGCATTGTACCGGAAACATCTGCGGCGCACGGTGGAAGAACCGTTTGCAGTGTTTCTGTCGGTATAATCCGCAAGAAAGAGTCCGGCGTCGGCTGGGCCTGCGTCTATAAGGGAGCATGCAGGACGTGCTCCAACCTCACGGCGGCGGATCTCCGCTGTTCTCCATCATTATTCCGCTCGAATTCCATCGCGGGCAGTGGGAGCAATCCTGGCTCGGCTGGACCTCGCAGACCGCCGACAAATCCCTCTACGAGATCATCCTGGTGATGCCGCCGGATTTCACCGCGCGCGAGGAGCTGGTAGCGCTTGCCGGTGACGCGGCCCGGATCGAGCAGGCCGGCGTCGCGCACGATATCGGGCTCTGCGCATTCGGCGCGGAGAAGGCGCGCGGCAGATATTTGTTCTTCACGGAATCGCACTGCCGGCCCGAACCCGATGTGATCGAGCTGTGCCTCCGCGCCATCGATGCTCATCCCGACTGGGCCGGCTTTTCCTGCCGTTCGGTGCCGATCTGCCATAACCGGCTGTCCGTGGCGGAAGCTGCCATGTATCAGGCCGACATCGAGTTCGGCATGAAGCAGCATCCTTGGCGTAAGGTGCTGGACCAGTGCTTCGTCACGCGACGCGACATCTACTGGGAATGCGGGGGCCTGCGCGAGGAGTTCGGCCACTTCGCCGAATGGGTGCTCGCCGCCGCCTATCATGCGCGAGGCCATGCGATTGGCTATCTCGAAGAGGCGCGCTTCCACCACTACTATATCGGCGAGCTCGGCGAGCTGAAGACGTTCACGCTCGACTTCGTGCGAGGCGAGATCCGCTATCTCGGCGAGGCGCGCAGCGATGCCGGCAGCGAGCTGCTCGACATTCCCATCGAATGGAGCAGGCGCGACAATTTCGATGTCGCGCTCGCGCGCAGCACCCTGGCCGCGCGGATGCGATCTTCTCACCTGATACACGAGAGCCTGGAGAGCCTTCAGCGCTGGGGGCCGATCGCACTGGCGGGCGGCCGCTCCGCGCGCGGCTCGGCACGCATCTCCGCGGCCTATGCGCGGTGCGTGCTGACCATGCTCACGATGATCGGATCTGACGACAGCATTGCGCGCTGGCTGAAGCGCTATATCGCCTCCCTGATCCATTTTCAGCGCCTCGATTGCATTCACGGCAGCAGCGAGACGCCCGGTGCGAAATTGCCGCGCCTCGGAGATCAGGTGGTGGCGCAGGCCGGCTTCCACGCACCGGAGGTCTGGCGGCAGCGCAGCTTTCGCTGGAGCGAGCCGGAAGCCGCATTGCGGATCGAACTGCCGCAGGGGCGCAACACCATCCGCATTGCATCGCCGGAGATTCGCGAGCCTCTCGATCGAATCGGAGTGCGCTTCTATCTCGACGGCGTGCGCGTCGCCGATGTGGCGATCTCTGCCGGCGCCTTCGTCCTCCAGCTCAATCGGCCGTCATCGGGCATGGCGATACTGGCATGGACATGCCCACGCTTTGCGGCGAAAGGCGACGAACGCCGGCTTGGTCTGCCGGTGGCAGGGATCAGCATCGGGGCGGGCGAGGGCGCGAACGAGGCACCATCACCCGCCGCCATGATGCGAGGTTAGCCGCCGGTTTCGGCGCTGATGATGTCGCCGAACAGCTCCCACTGGCCCTTCTTGAACCGCCACATCTTGAGCTGCTCGATCGGCGCGAAGTCGGTGGAGGAAGTGTTGATCTTGATGCCGGGGATCAGCGTGTCGGGGACGAAGTCCTTCAGGCTGGCGGCCTGCTTCATCACGTTCTCGCGGGTCAGGTTGTCGCCCGACTGTTTCAGCACCTGCACCATGGTCTGGGCCGCCGCATAGGCGTAAACCAGATTGGCGTCCGAGATGTTCGCGCCAGGCATGTACTTGTCGATGAAGGTCATGAACCTCTTCATGCCCTCGTCGTCCTTCCATTGCGGGTCCGACGCATCTTTCAAGTAGCCGGCCGACAGCACGCCTTCGGATGCCTCAAGGCCGGCCGGCTTCATCACCGCGCCGATTGACACCGAGACGTCGGTCATCAGGTGCATCGGCTTCCACTCCAGCTCCGCGATCTTCTTAATCGCTTGCGCTGCGAACTTCGGCGTCGCGATGTTGACGAAGACATCGGCGCCGGTGCCCTTGAGCTTAACGATGTGGGCATCGATCGACGGCTCCGACGTCTCGTAGCTCTCCTCGGCCACGATCAGCTTCGAGGCCTTGTCGCCGAAAATGTCCTTGATGCCGGCGAGGTAGTCTTTGCCGAAATCGTCATTGGCATAGAAGATCGCGACCTTCGCGTCCGGCTTCTCCTTCAGGATGTATTTTGCGAAAATCTGGGCCTCGACCCGGTAGCTGGGCTGGAAGCCCATGGTCCAGGGAAAGTTCTTCGGATCATTCCACTTGCTGGCGCCGGTGGCGAGGAACAGCTGCGGCACCTTCTTGGCGTTGTGATATTTCTGCACTGCGGTCTGGGTCGGCGTGCCCAGCGCGTTGAAGACGAGGAACACCTCGTCGCTCTCGATCAGCTTGCGGATCTGCTCCACCGTCTTCGGCGGCGAGTAGCCGTCGTCATAGGAGATCCAGTTGATCTTGCGGCCGTTGATGCCGCCCTGGTCGTTGATCATCTTGAAATAGGCTTCCTCGGTCTTGCCGATGATGCCGTAGGCGGAGGCGGGACCGGAATAGGCCTCGACGTTGCCAATCTTGATCTCGGTGTCGGTGACGCCGGTGTCGTATTTCTTCTGCGCATATGCGCCTTGAACCGAGAGCAATGTCAGGGCCGTTGCCGCGGCAAGCAGGGCGAGTTTCTTGTTCTTCATGGAAATTCCTTTGACTTCTTTTGGGGTGGAGCAGGCACTTTCAAAACAAAAAGCGCCCGCGAGGGGCGCTTCGATCAGGCGTTGGCGGCTTTCTTGTCGACTTCGGAAGCCACCGAGAATTCCTTGCGCAAGGTCGGCTTGTGGATCTTGCCGGTGGCGTTGCGTGGCAGCGCATCGACGAAGCGGACCTGGCGCGGGCATTTGAAGCGCGCGAGATTCGCCGCGCAATGCGCCAAGACCTCGGCTTCGCTCAGCCGCTGGCCCTGTTTGACCGCGACGATGGCAAGGCCCACTTCGCCCCATTGCGCATCGGGAATGCCGATCACCGCGGCTTCCGCGATCGCGGTGAGCTGGTGCAGGACGTTCTCGACCTCGGCGGGATAGACGTTCTCGCCGCCGGAAATGTACATGTCCTTCCAGCGGTCGACGATGTAGTAGAAGCCTTCTTCATCCACGCGCGTAGCATCGCCGGTGTGCAGCCAGCCGTCGGTGAAGGACGTCTTGTTCGCCTCCGGCCTGTTCCAGTAGCCGGGCGTGATGTTGGGTCCCTTGACCCAGAGCTCACCGAGCTCGCCGGTGTCGGCATCGCTGCCGTCGGGCCGCACGATGCGCACCTCGGTGTGCAGCACCGGCTTGCCGGCGGAGCCGGCCTTGCGGGCCGCGTCCTCACGATCGAGCACCAGCACGGCCGGCGAGGTCTCGGTCATGCCGTAGCCCTGCTGGAGGGCGACGCCGCGGGCTTCCCAGACTTTCAAGAGCGGCACCGGCATCGGCGCGCCGCCGACACCGCAGACGATCAGCCGGGTCAGATCGGTCGTCGCGAAAGCCGGATGCTGCGCCATGAACTGGTAGATCGCGGGCACGCCGAAGAACACGTTGATGCCCTGCGCGGGATTGTTAATCAGGCCGAGCGCCGTGCCGGGATCGAAGGCGCGCATGATCATCACGGTGCCGCCGGCATGCAGAACGGGATTGGTGTAGCAATTCAGTCCGCCGGTGTGGAACAGCGGCAGCACGGTGAGCAGCACCGAGGCCGGTCCGATGCAAGCGGGACCGCCGAGATTGACGCAATTCCAGAAGGTCATGCCATGGGTGATGGTCGCGCCCTTGGGATGACCCGTGGTGCCCGACGTGTACATGATGGTCGAGACGTCATCGAGCGTGACCTCCTCGGCGCGGTCGAGCGGCTTTGCGGCGGCAATGCCGGCTTCATAGGCGCCGCCGGGGCCGAGCAGCAGGCTGGTCGCGACATTGCAGAGCTTTGCGACCGCGAGCGCGGTCTCGGCCAGGTCAGTGTCGTGGATCATCACCTTCGGCGCGCAATCGCTGGTGATGAACTGAAGCTCGGGAACGGTGAGGCGGGTGTTCAGCGGCACGAAGATGGCGCCAAGCCGTCCGCAGGCGAACTGCACTTCCAGCGTATCGGTCGTGTTCAGCGCCAGCACCGCGACGCGGTCGCCGCGCGAGACGTTGAGCGTATGGCGCAGGAACGAAGCGAGGCGCGAGACGCGAGCGTCGAGCTGCGCATAGGTGAAGCGGCGCTCGCTGGCGAGATCGATCACCGCAACCTTGTCAGGTGTGCGGCGGCCATGGTGGGCGATCCAGTCGTAGTAACGAACGGCCAAAAATCCCTCCCTCGGCGGTCTTGTGCCGCCTCGCGTCCCTGTTGCCGTGCACCATGCCCGGCATGGCCCTGGGGCCAGCCGGAGTCTGTGCAGCAGTCTTTTTTTGATCCGGAGTTGGCCTGCGAGGGGTGAAAATCGTCTTGCGTTGAGTTGCTAGGCGATAGGCTGCGGTGGCGCGGTTCCTCCGGTCAGCCACTCTGCGCAAGTGAACGGCAAATGTTCCGGCCATGGTGAATGAGCCGAATCCGCCAACAGGGCGAAAGTTGCGATGACGAGCCCGTTCTATACCGCTGAGCACGACGCCTTCCGCGAGGTCATGCGCCGCTTCGTCGACAAGGAGATCACGCCCTTCGCCCATGAATGGGACGAGGCCGGCGAATTCCCGCGTGCGCTCTATCGCAAGGCGGCCGAGATAGGTCTCCTTGGGCTTGGATTCCCCGAGGAATATGGCGGGATCGCCGCCGACCAGTTCATGAAGATCGTGGCCAGCCAGGAGCTGGCGCGCGCCGGGGCCGGCGGCGTCAGCGCCAGCCTGATGAGCCACACCATCGGCTCGCCGCCGATCGCGCGGGCGGCGCGGCCGGAAGTGAAGGCGCGCGTGCTGCCGCAGGTGCTGTCGGGCGAGAAGATTTCTGCGCTCGCCATCACCGAGCCGGGCGGCGGCTCCGATGTCGCAAACCTCCGCACCAGGGCGCGGCGCGACGGGGATCACTACGTCGTGAGCGGCGAAAAGACCTTCATCACCTCAGGCGTGCGCGCCGACTATCTGACCGTGGCGGTGCGCACCGGCGGCGAGGGCGCCGGCGGCGTTAGCCTGCTGCTGATCGAGGGCGATACGCCCGGCCTGTCGCGCACCAAGCTGAAGAAGATGGGCTGGTGGGCCTCCGACACCGCAACGCTGCATTTCGACGAATGCCGCGTGCCGGCCGAGAACCTGATCGGCGAAGAGGGCCAGGGTTTTAAGATCATCATGCAGAACTTCAACAGCGAGCGCATGGGCATGGCGGCGAGTTGCACCGCCTTCGCCCGCGTCTGTCTCGACGAGGCGATTGCCTACGCCAAGGAGCGCAAGACATTCGGCAAGCCGCTCGCCCAGCACCAGGTCATCAGGCACAAAATCGTCGACATGGCACAGAAGGTCGCCGCAAGTCAGGCAATGC